>CAMJXZ010000035.1 GCA_946409855.1 uncultured Clostridia bacterium
GATCTGACGCAAAATCCATCCCACATCTGCACATGTTCTAGATGAAAATCAGTATTAAGTAAAAAATCCCGCCGGGGCAGGGCGGGAAAAGAGGGTGAAAAAAATATACGATTACTGGGCGGCCAGCTTTTTGCTCAGGCGGGCCTTTTTACGGTTGGCGGCGTTCTTGTGGATGACACCCTTCGAAACGGCCTTGTCCAGCGCAGCGAAAGCGCCGGAAAGCTTTTCCGCATTCACATCAGCTTCGTACTTCTTAACGGCGGTCTTGACGCCGGATTTGATCATACGGTTGCGCAGGTTCTTCTTCTTGGAAACCTTCACGCGCTTGATGGCGGACTTGATGTTCGGCATGTTTTTCACCTCCCTGACAGGATTCAATGCATCCCCGCGCGTGATACGGCCGCGCAAGTCAACATTTGATATAATACCACGCTCTGATCAAAATGACAAGTGCTTTTTGAAAATAATTTTGGATTCCCGCTGTACGGGCCGCTCCACGTTCCGTGCGCATTCCGGACAGGCTTGTCCCGCGGGAAAAATCGTCCGGCTCCGGCGTGCCGGGCCGCCTGTGTTCCGTGTTCCGGACGGCTCTTTACAAAATGCTCAAAGAAGGGTAATATAATAAAGGTTGGAAAGCGTGCCGCAAGGCGGGAAGCGGGGGAGAAGCGGATGAGCGAAGAGATGATGGAGCGGGATCTGGCCGGGGAAGCAAAGAAAGCTTACGGTCGGTGCGCCCTGCTGACCGCGGGCGCGGTGATCCTGTTTCAGACGCTGGGCCTGCTGACCGCCTGGGCGCTGTCCCTGCTGGACCGGCGGCCCCCGCTGGCGTCGGTGATCGTGCAGCTGCCGCTGCTGTTCGTGCTGATCCCGGCGTATTTCCTGTTCCATCCGAAGGAGCCTGAGGAAAGGCCGAAGGAAAAGCTTTCCCCGGGTGTTTTTTTCCGTCTGCTGCTGGCCGCGCTGACCATCACCTACGGCGGCAATCTGGCCGGCACCATGCTGGCGGCGATGCTGACCCTGGGCCATTCCGTCAACCGCCTGACCGATGTGATCGGGGAAATGACCCTCCCGATGGCGCTGTACCTGACGCTTTTGGGCCCCTTGGCGGAGGAGCTCTTTTTCCGCGGGACGATCCTGCGGCGGATCACCCGGTACGGGGAGGCGCCGGCGCTGCTGGTTTCGGGCCTGCTGTTCGCGCTGTATCACTGCAACGTCTACCAGCTGTTTTACGCCTTCGGTCTGGGCGTGCTGCTGGGCGGGATCTGCCTGAAGACCGGAAGCGTCTGGCCGGGTTTCCTGCTGCACGCGGTCATCAATTTCGTGGGCGGCGTGGTCCCGGCGCTGCTGATGAGCGATTCCATGGATCAGCTGTTGACTTATGCGGTCATCATGATGTCCCTGGGCGGAATGGGCGTTTATCAGCTGATCCGTTTCATCCGGTCAACGTCCTTTGAGCCGGGGCCGGAGGGGCTGCCCGTCCGGGCCTGCATGAAAGCGGCAGTCCGGAATCCGGGGATGATCGTCATGATGATTGTGTCCGTTCTCCTGATGGCGTATGATCTTTATTTTAATGTTGGGAGTTATTCCTGATGATGGACCGGTTTGTTTTGAAAGCGCCGTACCAGCCCAGCGGGGATCAGCCCCAGGCCATCCAGGCGCTGGCGGACGGCGTAAACCGCGGGGAAAGCGCTCAGGTGCTGCTGGGCGTGACGGGCTCGGGCAAGACCTATACGATGGCGTCGGTCATCGAGCGGGTGCAGCGGCCCACGCTGGTGATCGCGCACAACAAAACGCTGGCGGCGCAGCTGTGCAGCGAGTTCAAGGCCTTCTTCCCGGACAGCGCGGTGGAATACTTTGTTTCCTATTATGATTATTATCAGCCGGAGGCGTATATCGCTTCCAGCGATACCTATATCGAAAAGGACGCCTCCATCAACGACGAGATCGACCGCCTGCGCCACAGCGCGACCGCCGCGCTGCGGGAGCGCAGGGATGTGATCATCGTGGCTTCGGTCAGCTGCATCTATTCCATGGGCGACCCTTCCGAGTACGAAGGGCAGATGATCTCCCTGCGGCCGGGGATGGCCATGTCCCGGGACAGCTTCCTGCGCAGGCTGGTGGACATCCAGTACAGCCGCAACGACATCGGGTTTTCCCGGGGCGATTTCCGGGTACGTGGAGACACAGTGGAGATTATCCCCGCCGGAGAGTTCGAAAACGGGGTCCGGGTGGAGTTTTTTGGCGATGAAATAGACAAAATCACCGAGTTTTCGGTGGTGAACGGTCATACGCTGCATACGGTGCAGCATAAGGGGATCTTCCCGGCGACCCATTACGCCACCAGCGTACAGGGCCGGGAGGAGGCGCTGGCCCGCATCGAGGCGGACATGGCCCAGCGCGTCCGGGAGTTTGAAAACGCCGGCCAGCTGCTGGAAGCGCAGCGCATCGCGCAGCGGACGCGCTACGATATCGAGATGCTGCGGGAAGTCGGCATGTGCCCGGGCATCGAGAACTACAGCCGGTATTTTGACGGCCGCAAGCCCGGGGACGCGCCCTATACCCTGCTGGATTATTTCCCCAAAGGGTTCCTGACCATGATCGACGAAAGCCACGTCACGGTGCCGCAGATCCGCGCGATGTACGCGGGGGACCGGGCGCGCAAGGAATCCCTGGTCAACTACGGCTTCCGCCTGCCCTCCGCCTTCGACAACCGGCCGCTCCGGTTTGAGGAATTCAACGAGCGGATCGGCCAGGTGATCTATGTTTCCGCCACCCCGGCGCCCTACGAAAAAGAGCTCGCCGGGCAGATCGTGGAGCAGATCATCCGGCCCACCGGCCTGCTGGACCCCAAGCTGATCCTGCGGCCGGCCACCGGCCAGGTGGACGACCTGGTGGGGGAGATCAACCAGACCGTCGAAAAAGGCTACCGGGTGCTGGCGACCACGCTGACCAAAAAGAACGCGGAAAGCCTGACGGACTATCTGCGGGACATGGGCTTCCGGGTGCGCTATCTGCACAGCGATATCCAGACCATGGAGCGTTCCAAACTGATCCGGGACCTGCGGACGGGGGTGTTCGACGTGCTTGTCGGCATCAACCTTCTGCGCGAGGGGCTGGACCTGCCGGAGGTGGGGCTGGTCGCCATCCTGGACGCCGACAAGGAAGGGTTCCTGCGTTCCCAGACCAGCATGGTGCAGACCATCGGCCGCGCCGCCCGCAACGTGGACGGCCGGGTGGTGCTCTACGCCGACGTGATGACGGACAGCCTGGCGGCCGCCATTCAGGAAACCAACCGCCGCAGGGCCATCCAGGAAGCGTACAACGAGGCCCACGGGATCACCCCGGAAAGCGTGCACACCGCCGTCAAGGCGCTGCTGGAAATCACCGACCGGGTGACGGACGAGCTGCCGGAGGACATGCCGGAGGATGAAAAGAGCGCCATGATCCGGGAGCTTGAGGACCGGATGCTGACCGCCGCCAGCGAGCTGGACTTTGAGAAGGCGGCCAAGCTCAGGGACGAGCTGTTTACCCTCCGGGGCGACAAGCCGGCGGACAAGCCGCAGACCCGCCGCAGGCGGAAAAAAAACCGATAACGGAAATACCAAAGGAAATATATTATAATGAAGAAACTGCTTACAGTCACCGTGCCCTGCTACAATTCGGCCGCCTATATGAAAACCGCCGTCGAAAGCCTCCTGCCCGGCGGTGAAGAGATCGAGGTGCTGATCATCGACGACGGGTCGACGGACGAAACCGGCGCCATCGCGGACGAATACCAGCGGCGGTACCCTTCGGTCGTCCGCGTCATCCACCAGGAAAACGGCGGGCACGGGGAAGGGATCAACCAGGGCATCCGGAACGCGTCCGGCCTGTACTTTAAAACCCTGGATTCGGACGACCGGTTCGACCCTGCATATCTGCCCGGGTTTCTGGACATGCTGCGGGATCATTCGGAAGAAGGGACGCAGGCGGATCTGGTCGTCAACGACTACGTCTACGACCGGCCGGGGAAGCAGGCCGTGTACCGGATCCGCTACAGCCGGATCTTCCCCGCAAGGAAGCGGGTCGCCTGGGAGGAAGCCGGGCGTTTCGGCATGTCCAACCAGTTCATGATCCACGCTGTCTGCTACCGGACGGAGCTTTTGCGGCAGATGAACCTCACCCTGCCCAAACACGTGTTCTACGAGGACAACCTGTACATCTACCAGCCGCTGCCCCATACAAGGACGGTGCTGTACGATCCGTCCCCGCTGTACGGGTATTTCGTGGGCCGGGCGGACCAGTCCACCAACGACGACGTGATCCTGAAACGGCTGGAAAACGTCACCTTCATCGCCGAAACCATGTGCTGTTCCTATACCTGGAAGGAAATGTGCGGGGTGCCGAAGAACCTTCGGGGCTATATGCTGAACAACATCTGCGGGAACCTCTGCACGGCCAGCGCCCAGCAGTTCCTGACCGGGACGGAAAAAGGGCGGTCGCTCCACAGGCGGATGTTTGAAACCATCCGTTCCTTTGATCCGGAATTGTACCGGCGGATCGTCCGAAATCCCCTTGGGTTTGCCGCCTCCCGGAACGGCGCCCTGGGTCGGGGAATGATGGTGTTTTTTTACCGGCTCGTCCGCTCTTTCATCCGGGTGGGGTGACCCGGAACGTTTTTTCTTCCGGATGGAAGGAATTTGCTGATGGATGAAGAATATAAATAAGATTATCCATACATCCCCGGGAGCATTGGGTCAGCCGGCTCCGGGATGTGCATCATGCCTGGTGGAGGTTGGATATTTATGAGCAATCGTCGCTTCTGGATCTACGCGCTGATCGGCGTGGTGCTGGTCGTTTCCGTGGGCCTGCTGGGGCTGAGCCTGCTGCGGCTGAATGAAAACAACCAGACCATCGCGTCCCTGCGGTCGGCCAACAGCAACCTGCAGAGCCGGCTGCAAAACCAGAACGGTCCGTCCGCGGAAGAACTGCAGCAGGAACTGGTAACGGCGCGGAACGCCGTGCAGGAGCTGGAAACCAAGCTGGTCCAGTCGGAGGAAAACGTCAACCGGCTGACGCTCCGGACGGAAAATATGGAAGAAACCGAAGCCAAGCTGGTGGCCCTGCAGCGGCAGCTGGAGGAGGCGTCCGCCCGGGAACAGGAACTGGCCGGGCAGGTGGAAGCGCTGACCGCCCAGGCGGAAGCGCGGGAAAAGGAACTGGAAGAAAGCAGCACCGCTTCCCAGGACCAGTCCGCCGCGCAGCTGGAAGCGCTGCAGACCCAGGTGGAAACCCTGAACGCCGACCTGACGGCGAGCAGGAATGAGCTGGCGGAACTGGAAGAGCAGTACGCGGTTCTTTCCAATGAACTGGCGGATCAGCAGCTCAGGGCCCAGGCGGCGGAAGAAGAACGCGACAGCAAGCAGGAAGCGCTGGACCAGGTGAACGCGCTGAATGCCCAGTACCGGCAGAAAATCACCCGCCTGACAGAACAGACGGAGGCCCAGGCAAAGGAACTGGAGGAAAGCAGGAACCTTACCCAGTCTGCCGAGGAAGCGACCGGCCAGGCCGCCGTGCAGACGAAAACGCTGGAAGCCCAGGTGGAAACCCTGAACGCCGAACTGGCTGAAAAGCAGAATCGTCTTGTGCAGCTGGAAGAACAGGCGGCCCAGCTTTCCCAGGCCCTTGCGGAACAAAAGAACCGCGCGGAGAAAGCGGAGGCCGATCTGGCCGGCAGTCAGACGGCGCTTACGCAGGCGAACGCGCAGAACGCCGAATATCAGCAGGAAATCGAGCGGCTGAATGAACAGGCGCAGGCCCGGGAACAGGAAGAAGGAACCCCTGCGCAGATCGGGGAAGAAACGGGCGGGGAAGCCGCCGCGCAGCTGGAAGCGCTGCAGGCGGAGCTGGACCATCAGAATCAGCGGGCGGCGGATCTGGAAGAACAGGCCGCCCGGCTTTCCCAGGACCTTCAGGATCAGCAGAGCCGTACCCAGGAAGCCGAGGCTGAACTGGCTGCCAAACAGGCGGAGCTGGATGAGGCGATCAGGGAAATCGACCGGCTGAATGCCCTGGAAGAAGCGGGCATCCAAAAAGACTGGGAACTGGCCGAGGCGGTTCAGAAACGGCAGGAAGCGGAAGAAGCGCTGAAGGCCGCCCAGGAAGAACTGGCCGAAGCGCAGGAGACGCTTGCGGGCAGGCAGAGCGCCGAACAGGACGTGAACGCCATCATGCTGGCCGCGCTGACCAAGGACAACGAAAAGAAGGATCAGACGATCGCCGAACTGGAGGGACAGGTCGCGGCGCTGAACGAAGAAGTCCGGGCGCTTCAGGAAACGCCCGCGGCGGATCCGGAGCAGCAGGCCGCCTATGACCAGATGGCGGCGGAACTGCAGCAGGCCCAGTCCAAGGCGGACGCGCTGTACGGCGCCCTGGCCGACGCGACGACCGCGCTGACCGAAGCGGAAGATCAGGCGGCGAAAGCGCAGCAGGCGCTGGAAAAGGCCCAAAGTGAAAACAGCGCGCTCGCGGCGCAGGCGGAAGAACTGCTTCAGCAGAACGAGGCGCTGAACGCCCAGACGGAGGAACTCCGGGAAGCGGCCGCGAAGGCCCCGCAGGAATCCGGGGAAGCGGAGCAGCTGAAGGCCGAAGCGGCCCGGCTGACGGAAGAACTGGCGGAGAAGGACAGGGAACTGGCCGCCGTCCGGGAAGAACGGGACGGCGCCAAGACGGTTTCCGCCGGGCTGGCCGAACAGATTGAGCAGCTTCAGCAGACCGTCGCCTCGCTGGAAGAAGCCGCCGCGCAGCAGGAAGCGGACCTGGAGAGCCGCCTGAAGGAACAGGCCGCCGCGCTGGAGGCGGAGCATGAGGACGCCCTGGCCGAAACAAAGGCCGCCAATGACGCCCTGACAGCCCGGGCCGCCGAACTGGAAGCCCAGCTGGACGCGAAAAATACGGAACTGGAAGAAGCCCTGGCCGCCCGTCAGGAAACCGAAAACGAGCTGACCGAAAAGACCGCGGTGGCGGAGACGCTGACCGAGGAAAACGAGGAACTCCGTCAGAACGCCGAAGAGACGGAAACGGCGCTGGCAGAAAAAACAGCCGAGGCAGAAGCGCTCAGGGCGCAGCTGGAGGAGCTGCCGACCCGGGAAGAGGCGGACCAAATGACCGCTGAACTGGAAGCTGAAAAGCAGCAGCGTCAGCAGACCGAGGAAGCGCTGGCCGCCGAAACGGCCAACGCGCAGGCACTTTCCCAGAAGCTGGCGGAAGCGGACGCCACCATCGAACAGCTGAACACGCAGGTGGAGAACCTGCAGATCAGCCTCCGCTTCCTGAGCAGGCACCTGTCCGCGGCGCTGCTCAACCAGGAAACGCTGCAGCGGAACCGGGATGTTCTGCAGGCCCGGCTGGACGGGCTGGAGGAGAGCACGGCATCCCTGAACGCCACCCGCGCCGAGGTGCAGCTCAAGATTACCGCCCTGGAAACCGCCATCAATTCCCTGCTGGAAAAGGTGACGGGTACCAACATCAATCCCATGAACGTCTATCAGATCCAGGCGCAGATCGACGCGATGAAGCACCAGATCGACAGGATGCGGGAAAATGACGCCGCGCTGGGCGTATCCTCCGAAGAAACGCAGGCGGAAATCAGCAAGCTGATCGAACAGATCGAGGCGCTGAACGCCCTTTTGACCGCGATGGAGCTGGACGGCGAGATCACGCCCTCCGCCCCGGTCCGCGACCCGTCTCCCGTCGTGCCGGACGATGACTGAGCCATGATAAAAACCCGCTGCTTCCCTTTGTTTCAGGGCGGCAGCGGGCTTTTTTATACGGATGTTCGGATCACAGATCCCGCCCGGTCAGGCGAACGGGCACCCGGCGGGTTCCTCCGGCCTTATTCGGGCGCGCCGGTCTTCAGATCTTCCGCCAGGGAAAGGGCGGCGATGCAGCCGTCTCCGACGGCCTTGGCCACCTGCAGCGGGGCGCCGGCGGCGTCCCCGGCCACACAGACCCGGGGAACGGAGGTACGCATTTTTTCATCGTGGCGGATGGCGGCACCGTCGGTGGTCAGCCCTGGCAGCAGCGTGCCCGGGGCGACGGCGGGCCGCAGGATGAACACGCAGTCCGCGGTGTAAGCTCTGTCTTCCGTCCGCACCCGGATCTGGGTGCCGTCCGCTCTTTCAACGGCGCCCGGCTTTCCGGGCAGCCGGACGATTTTTTCGTTCAGGGCCGTCAGGTCGTGCTTCTTTTCGCACAGGTACTGTACGGAGGAACACACGCCGGACAGGAAGTTGGCTTCCTCCACCGATTCCTGATCCGTCCCGATGACGAGGACCGGACGGCCGCGGTACAGCATGGCGTCGCAGGTGGCGCAGTAGCTGACGCCGCGGCCCAGCAGCGTCTGTTCCCCGGGGATTTCTTTCCCGCGGGAGGCGCCGATGGTGAGCAGTACGGACCGGGCGCTGACGATTTCCGGGCCGACGATGGCGGAAAAGGTGTCCCCCATGGGCAGCAGCTGGCTGACCTTGTCTTTGCGGATCTCCGCCCCGGCGTCCAGTGCTTCCGCCCGGAACAGCTCCAGCATTTCCCGGCCGGACTTCCCTCTTGTGCCGGGATAATTGTTGATTTTTTCCGCCAGGCCCAGGGCGCCGTCACCGGTATAGGCCATCAGGACGGTTTTGTTCCGGTTGCGGAGCGTCAAAGCGGCGGAGCAGCCGGCCGGGCCGGCGCCGATGATCAGTACGTCGTAAATCATGGATCATGCCTCCTCTTGATTGGTCTATTATAACAGGTGAAAAAAATTCTGTCCAGTCCCGGATGAATCTGTAAAGAAAACGGAGATGAGTCTGTAAAGAAAACGGAGATGAGTCTGTAAAGAAAACGGGGAAGGCTTGAAATCGCCGCATGAAAATGCTATGATATACATTGGGTAAATGACGGGGGAGTGATGGGGGATGAATCAAAAAAAGCACTGGGTGCATTATACCAGTTTTGTGTTCGGCCTGATCACGGCCCTTTGCTCTTTCCTGCTGGCGCTCCGCTTTTTTGAGGAAACCCGGCTGGAGCCGGCCGCCCTGTACAACGCCGGGGTGGACGTGCTGGGCATCTTCGTGTGCATGGTACTGTTTGCCTCCTGCGTCTGGCAGCCGGATTCCGCGAGCCCGGTCTTCATCGGGCTGATTCTGATGACCAACCTGGCTTTTTTCAACAACGAGTGGATCTGGTATGTCTCCAAAGTGCCGGAATACCGGACGTGGATGCTGTTTCTGGTCAGCATGGCCGATTTGCTGGATGTCGTGCTGATCTTCCATTTCTACAGGTATGTGCGGGAGAGGATGCAGGTCTCCGGGAAGCTGGTCCGCTGGATGGACAGAGCGGCCGCGGTGCTGATCGTTCCCTTTCTCGCGCTGCTGGTCTATAATGCCTTTGTCCCTGTATGCTTTATCGTGGATGAGACGGGCGCGTTTCAGATGCTGCCCCTGCACTGGCTGACGGACCTGTACCTGTGGATCCTCGCGCCGATGACCGTCGGCGTCATCCTGTTTTCCAAAGCGACCGGAAAACAGAAATGGGTGACGCTTTCCTTCATCCTCATCCCCCTGGTGCACATCGTGGTGACCATGGACGGCTTTGCCTACGCCACCCAGTACGGTTCCATCCTGATCGCGCTGATCGTCATCTACTGCGTGATGTCCAACGAACGCACCCGGAAGCTGTCCGCCACCGCCACGGAGCTGCAGACCGCCAGTGAGATCCAGGACGGCATGCTGCCGCATACCTTCCCGCCCTTCCCGGACCGGACAGAATTTGAGATTTATGCCAGCATGGACCCGGCCCGGGAGGTCGGGGGCGACTTTTATGATTTCTTTCTGATCGACGAGGATCATCTGTGCCTGGTGATCGCGGATGTCAGCGGCAAGGGCGTCCCGGCGGCCCTGTTCATGATGATCTCCAAGCTGATCGTGCAGAACTCCGCCAGGTACGGCCAGTCCGTGGCGGAAACCCTGACCAGGACCAACGAGATGCTGTTCGCGAACAACCAGGTGAAGATGTTTGTCACCGTCTGGCTGGGGATCCTGGAAATCTCCACCGGGAAGCTGACCGCCGGGAACGCCGGGCACGAATATCCGATGATCAGGCGGGCGGGCGGCTCCTATGAACTGTTCAAGGACAAGCACGATTTCGTGATCGGCGGGATGCCCGATATGCGGTACAGGGATTACGAGCTGCAGCTGCGGCCCGGGGACACGCTTTTCGTCTATACGGACGGCGTGCCGGAAGCAACCAACGCCGCCAAGGAAATGTTCGGGACGGACCGGATGCTGGAGGCCCTGAACCGGCAGCCGGACGCCGGGCCGGAAGAGACGATCGCCGGGATGCGCCGGGCGGTGGACGGGTTTGTGAAAAAAGCAGAACAGTTTGACGACATGACGATGCTGTGTCTTTTGTACAAGGGGACGGAAAAGAGAGGGCTGGACCATGAAGGAACTGACGCTGGAAGCGAATGTTGACAACATCGCCGTGGTGACCGACTTTGTGAACGCCTTGCTGGAGGAGGCCGGCTGCGCCATGAAAGCGCAGCTGCAGATCGATGTGGCGATCGACGAGCTGTTCGGCAACATCGCAAGGTACGCCTACGCGTCCGCCCGGGGCGAAGCGACGGTCCGGGTGGAGCTGGACAGGGAAGCCCGGCAGGTGTCCATCACCCTGATCGACAGCGGCAAGCCCTTTGACCCGCTGCACGAGATCCCCGTGCCGGATACCACCAGCCCGCTTGAACAGCGTCCCATCGGCGGGCTGGGTGTTTACCTGGTGAAGAAAACGATGGACGGGATCCGGTACCGTCATGAAGGCGGGAAAAACATGCTGACCATCGTCAAGCGTATCTGACAGAAAAGCCGGTTTTTCCGGCGATGCCCCGGCGATGGCACCGGGGATGATCAATAAAGGTGGTTTTTGCTTTGCACGGAAAAAACTGGAAAGCGATGGCGCTTTTGCTGTGCATCTTCGTACTGGCTGCGCCGGCGGGCGCTTTGGGCGGCGGCCTCGGCGTCTACAGAATCCCAAGAAGGACAAGGGTGCCCGTGAATATTCCCAGGAGGACAGCCGCGCCCATCGTCACGCCGCCCCGCGCGCCGCAGGAGGGAACCGCGGCCGGGACGGACGAACCGGCCCCTGCGGAAACGCCGGCGCCTGCCGCCGTTCTGTTTCCCTTTGGATATGTGAATGTAAGCGCGGGCGTTCCGGGCTATGCGGATGAAACGGACCGGGAGCCGGCCGGGGTGTTCGCGGAAAACGGGTCGGCCTATGCCGCCGCTTCCTCCGGGGAACGGGTGAAGCTGGTTTTCGTCAACACGCGCACGGCGGCGGTGACGGAGGTATTCGTTTCCCCGGCGGATGTTGCCGGGATGCCCGCGGCCGACGCCGCCGCCTTCCGGGCGATGCTTTCCGCCTATGACCCGGTGTATTACCAGGGCGTTCCGCTGCCGGCGGTTGCCTTTGACCCGGCGGGGGAGCCCGCGCGGGAAGCGGCTGATCCCCCTGCAGAAGAACCGGCGCGGCCGGAAGAAGGGGAAGACGCGGAGGAAACCATAGCGGAACAGGAGCATATGCCGGCCGCGGAGCCCGACGGGGAAGACCCGGAACAGGCGGGAGACGCGGCGGCGGAGCCGGTTCCCTGGCAGACCGCGCCCGATGAGGTGACCGCGGAAGTGACCGGCAATTGCCAGGCGCTGATTTCCTGGCGCGGCAACGGCACCGCGAAACAGTACGCGGTGTACGAAATCGGCTGGGACGGGAAAGCGGCGTATATCGGGCATGTGGAGGACGCCGAATCCTTTATCACCCCGCAGCTTCCGGACGGGGAGCATACCTTCATCGTCCGGCCGCGCGCCGTGGTGGACGGCTTTGCCGTCAGCGGGGACGCGTCCGGGCCGGTGACCGTCCGCGTGGAGGCGGTGTACTGGACCACCGCGGTTACGGATGTGGATGCCCAGGTGGTCGGCCGGAACGTGACCGTCACCTGGACGGGCAACGGCATCGCCGATCAGTATTCCGTCTATATGGCCGGGCCGGACGGCGTACTTGCCTTTGCCGGGAAAACGGAGAACGGGGAAACCGTGTTCCGGGTGGAAAATCTGCCGGACGGGGAGTACCGGTTCCTGATCCGTTCCCGGCTGCCGGAGGACGGCATGGTGCGGACCGGCGAGCCTTCCGAATCGGTGACGGTTTCCGTGCCGGCCATCATCTGGTCCACCGCGGTAACCGGGCTGGCCGCCGCCGTTTCCGAAGACGGCCGGGAGGAAATCTCCCTGACCTGGACCGGCAACGGAAAAACCGATCAATACGAGGTCCTGGAGCTGCTGGACGGGCAGGAACTGTCCGCCGGCCGCGCGGAGCGGCCGGACAGCCATGTGATCCGGGACGCTTCCGGCGGGATCCATCAGTATATCGTCCGCTCCTGGCGCACGGAAGGCGGGGAGACGGAGCTGGGCGAAGCCTCGGCCCCCGTCACGGTCGATCTGTCCGAGCGCTGGAAAACGGCGCCGCGGAACGTCCGGGCGGTTTCCGAGGGGCAGAACATTACCCTGACCTGGGAAGGCAGCCGCCTGACGCCCGGCTGGATGATCTACGAAATAACGGGGGACACCCTGAACCCGGTGCCGGTTCTGTCGACCAGCGGCTGCCAGGCCCTGATCCCCGGCGCGCAGGAAGGCCCCCACAGCTACTGTATCTACCCGGCCTCCGGCACGGACGACGCGGAGGAACTGGGGGAGCCGAGCGGCGAAATCTTCATCGTGGCGGGGGATTATCAGGCCTACGGACGGACGGACCGGGGCCTGATCTGGGCCCTTGCGCGGGACGGCCTGCTTTCTGTCAGCGGGTCCGGGCCGATGGACGATTACAGCGAGGAGCTTTTGCCGCCCTGGAGCGAATATGAAGAGGACATCACCGCCGTGACCGTGGCGGAGGGCGTCACGACCGTCGGCAGCTACGCCTTCCAGGGGTGCACCCTGCTGCAGGCCGCGGACCTGCCGCAGAGCCTGACCGAGATCGGCGACAGCGCCTTCAGGGACTGTGAAAGCCTGACGGCCGTCCGTCTGCCGGACAGCATCGTCCGGATGGGGGATTTTGCTTTCTACGGCTGTCCTTCCCTGGCCAGAATCATCACCTTCTGACCGGAGAAAACGGCCGGCGCATCGCCCACGGGGCTGCCGCGGCGCTTTTCGCGGCGGTCCCGCGGGTCTTTTTGCGCCGTTTTTCCGGGCGGGAAAACGGGTTTCCGTGGCGCTGCGGATGCCGCTTGCGCCGGGCCCGGAAGCGGGGCGGGAAACCGGAACCCCGAATTGTTAAATTTTCAGAGGATCCCGCCGGTTTGATCCCTCAAACCCCGCGAAAACGCTCAAGAATCAACATTTCGGCCCGTTTGTTCAAAATTTATCCATATATTGACAAATTTTCTGTTTGGGATTATACTGTCCAAGGTTTGAAAAGCTCCGGTTGTGAACGGAAGCAGACGATGGAGGATACGTGATGTATCAGGTAAAAAAGCGGGACGGAAAAGCTGTCCCTTTTGAAATCGGCAAGATCAGCGCGGCGATGGAGAAGGCCTTCCTGTCCCAGGATAAGGAATACACCAAGGATGTGCTGGATCTGCTGGCGCTGCGCGTGACCGCGCATTTTTCGGGCAAGGTCCATGACGGGCTGATTGCCGTGGAAGACATTCAGGACTCCGTGGAGCAGGTGCTCTCCGAAGCGGGCTACTACGATGTGGCGAAGGCCTACATCCTGTACCGCAAGCAGCATGAAAAGATCCGCAACGTGGGCGGCACGCTGCTCAACTACAAGGATCTGGTGGACAACTACCTGCAGATCAACGACTGGCGCGTCAAGGAAAATTCCACGGTCACCTATTCCGTGGGCGGTCTGATCCTGTCCAACTCCGGCGCGATCACGGCCAACTACTGGCTGAGCGAGATTTACGACGAGGAGATCGCGGAAGCGCACCGCACCGCCGCGATCCACCTGCACGATTTGTCCATGCTGACCGGCTACTGCGCCGGCTGGTCCCTGCGCCAGCTGATCCAGGACGGCCTGGGCGGCGTTCCCGGCAAGATCACCTCTTCCCCGGCGGCCCACCTGTCCACGCTGTGCAACCAGATGGTCAATTTCCTGGGCATCATGCAGAACGAATGGGCCGGCGCTCAGGCGTTCTCCTCCTTTGACACCTATCTTGCGCCCTTTGTCAAGGCGGATAATCTGTCCCAGAAGGAAGTCAAGCAGTGCATCCAGTCCTTCATCTACGGCGTGAACACGCCTTCCCGCTGGGGCACGCAGGCGCCTTTCTCCAACATCACCCTGGACTGGACCTGCCCCAAGGACCTGGAGCACCAGGCGGCGATCGTGGGCGGCAAGGAAATGCCCTTCACCTACGGCGACTGCCGCAAGGAAATGGACATGGTCAACAAGGCCTTCATCGAGATCATGATCGAGGGAGACGCCAACGGCCGCGGCTTCCAGTACCCGATTCCCACCTATTCCATCACCCGCGACTTTGACTGGAGCGAAACGGAAAACAACCGCCTCCTGTTCGAGATGACCGCCAAGTACGGCACGCCGTATTTCTCCAACTACATCAATTCCGACATGGAGCCCTCCGACGTCCGCTCCATGTGCTGCCGCCTCCGCCTGGATCTGCGGGAGCTGCGCAAAAAGACCGGCGGCTTCTTCGGCTCCGGCGAGTCCACCGGTTCCGTGGGCGTGGTCACCATCAACCTGCCCCGCATCGCCTATCTGGCCAGCGACAAGGCGGATTTCTACCGCCGCCTGGACCGGCTGATGGACCTGGCGGCCCGGTCCCTGAAGGTCAAGCGGACGGTCATCACCAAGCTGATGAACGCGGGCCTTTACCCCTACACCAAGCGCTACCTGGGCACCTTTGACAACCACTTCTCCACCATCGGCCTGGTGGGCATGAACGAGGCGTGCCAGAACGCCAAGTGGCTGCGGATGGACCTGACGCACGAGGAGTGCCAGCAGTTCGCCAAGGACGTGCTGAACCACATGCGCACCCGCCTGAGCGACTATCAGGAAATGTACGGCGACCTGTACAACTTGGAAGCCACGCCGGCGGAATCCACCGCCTTCCGCTTCGCCAAGCACGACAAGGCGCTGTATCCCGAGATCATCACGGCCAACGAGAACGGCACCCCCTATTACACCAACTCCAGCCACCTGCCCGTGGGCTATACGGAGGACATCTTCTCCGCCCTGGACGTGCAGGACGAGCTGCAGACCCTGTACACCTCCGGCACGGTGTTCCACGCCTTCCTGGGCGAGAAGCTGCCGGACTGGAAGGCGGCCGCCGCCCTGGTGCGGAAGATCGCCGAAAACTACCGGCTGCCCTACTACACGATGAGCCCCACCTATTCCGTCTGCGCCGAGCACGGCTATCTGGACGGCGAGCAGTTCAACTGCCCCATCTGCGGCCGCCGGGCGGAGGTCTACAGCCGCATCACCGGCTACTATCGGCCCGTGCAGAACTGGAACGACGGCAAGTCCCAGGAATTCAGGGACCGCCGGG
>CAMJXZ010000036.1 GCA_946409855.1 uncultured Clostridia bacterium
AAAATGATCCGGTGGATCATTTTCACCGAACAGCGGGCCGGCAGGCCCCGGCACGTAGTGGCCTCTTCTTAAAATCCGCAGCAGCGGCATGTATGTTGCGGGGTTATTCGCGCCCGGAAATGGAGCCGGTGGCTCCATTTCAGCGAATAACGGGCCGGCAGGCCCCGGGCATCCTTGCAGCTTTGCCGCCCGGGAGTCCCAGAAGGGGCGACAGGCAAAGCTGTTGGGGGTTCTCGCAAGGGGGTGAGGAGGGCCCGGAAATCGTGCCAGTGGCACGATCTCACCGACGAACGGGCCGGCAGGCCCTGGACCGCAAGACCCCATTGCGGTCACTGTTCACCCCGTGAACAGTGATGGCCCGGAAAAACGCCGCGCACGTTGAAAGGACGGAACAGAAAAGCAGGCTGTGAAAGCCGGGCAATTCACGCCCTGCTTTCGCAGCCCCTTTGCCGGCCCCTGGGACCGGTTGGACCGTCGGCAATCCGGATCGTCACGATACCGGACCGCGCGTTTCAGACGATGTCGGTCTCAATGCCCAGCTGTTTGAGGAAATTCAGCCGGATCAGTTCGATTTCCCAGGGTTCGTTGTAGCGCGCTTCGTGCACGAGCTCGCCGTCCACAAAGATTTTGACCCAGCCGTGCTCCAGCTCGCCCAGTTTGATGTTGTCGTCCGGGATCACCTGGATGGTCATGGCGCCGCCGACGATTTGTTCCAGTTCGCTCTCAGTCAGCTGTTTCTTCATTTGGTTGATTCTCCTTTTTTTGATAAATCAGGGGAAACACGGTGACCCGGCCTTCCGGACCGTCACGCCTGTCTTTGGAGCTTCCCGCTCCGTCAGTTGATACGCACGGGGAAAGCGCTTGGCAGATCAGGCTGAAAAGATTTTTCGCGCATGCCGGGGACCGGGAGCGTCCCGGCGGTATGCTGTCCGCCTGCCGGAAAGGGACGCGCGGCTTTTCCCGGGATTTTATTGTACCATATCCTCAGGACAGCCGCAATCCGATGGCGAATATTTCTTCCCGTGGTATGAGCGCCTGCGCGGAGAACGTTTTTGACGGGACCCGGCGGGGCCGGGGAAACCAAAAGCGGCGGAAGGCGCCGCCGTTTTGCCTGGGCGCCGCCTTCTGCCGCTGTGGGGCTGTCCGGTATCATTACAGCGGATACGCGTCCTTGTACCGGAATGAGGAAGTGTTTTGCCGCGTATTTCCCGCGACGAGAATAAACCAGACATCACCGCCTACGTAAAACTGTTTCATTTCCCCGCTGGAGACCTCGTACCGGCTCCAGAATCCTCTTTGATCCCACAGGACCGATCCGTTATATCCGAAGAACACCAGGTCCAGGTCTCCCCATTCGGCGTGAATGGTCAGGTACATGCCGTTCCGGTGCGCGGGCATCATCAGCACTTTCCCCTGCGCCGCGCCGCTGCCGACCGTATACTGGGGGGACTGAATGCTGTACCGCACCGTTTCCTCCGAAAGCGTATACCAGCTCCCGTCATAAGGGAACGAGATCATGCCGCTTACCGGGAAATCAACGTCGCTGAGCAGCATCTGATTCAGCATCTGGACGTCTGTCGTAGTGATCCGATCGTCGCCGTTGATGTCCGCGTTATTGAACGACTGTCCGGTCAGGACGGTGGTTTCGACGATGTGCTGCTTGAGCAGCAGCATATCCGTGTTCGTGATTTTCCCGTCCAGGTTGACGTCCCCGACCAGTGAGGCTCCGGCCGCGCAGGCGGGGAAAGCGGCACAAACAAACAGCACGGCCGCGCACAGGACAGTCAATGTTTTTTTCATCATGTTTTTCATCCTCCGATTCTTGTACTCGTAAGGCCGCGGGATCATCATCCCGCAAAACCGGTTTCCGGTCTGCCTCATTGTTCTTTGCGTCCGAAGGGCGGACGCTTCCCCCCAATGGCCAATGACGCCGCCCGGCCGCCGGCTTCCGCTGCCGGCTGCCGTCCATGGCCGCCCCTTTCACCACCTTTCCGCTGATCGCTCCGGCGCATTTTCATTGAATGTGCATTCTACAGAACACCCGGACGCCGGTTTTA
This sequence comes from uncultured Clostridia bacterium, assembly GCA_946409855.1. Lineage (GTDB taxonomy): Bacteria > Bacillota > Clostridia > Christensenellales > Aristaeellaceae > UBA4246. Next base: position 2,058 of record CAMJXZ010000036.1, read on the forward strand.
TCCGCTGCAATTCATTTTTTCATGTCCTGCTTCTTTTTCATATCCGGCCGCACTTGCCTTTTCCGGGAAAGAAGAGTATGATGGGAAACGGAATTCATACCATTCCAGAAGGAGCGCACACACATGAGCGAAGAATGTACACATGACTGCAGTTCCTGCAGCGCCAACTGCGCCAGCCGGGATCCCGCGTCGCTGCTGGCGGCGCCCCGGCCGGATACCCATATCGGCCGGGTGATCGCCGTGGTCAGCGGCAAGGGCGGCGTGGGCAAATCCATGGTGACCGGCATGCTGTCCGTGCTGAGCCAGCGGGCCGGATATAAAACCGCCGTGCTGGATGCCGACGTGACCGGCCCCTCCGTGCCCCGGATGTTCGGGCTCAAAGAGCACGCCCAGGGCAACGATACCACGATCTATCCCGTGGTCACCAAAACGGGCATCAAGACGATGAGCCTGAACCTGCTGCTGGAAGAGGAGTCCACCCCCGTGGTCTGGCGCGGCCCGGTCATCGCCGGCGCGGTCAAGCAGTTCTGGACGGACGTCGCCTGGGGGGACAACGACGTCATGTTCATCGATATGCCCCCGGGAACCGGCGACGTCCCGCTGACGGTGTTCCAGTCCATCCCCGTGGACGGGATCGTGATCGTGACCACCCCGCAGGAGCTGGTCTCCATGATCGTGGAAAAGGCGGTCAACATGGCGGGGATGATGAACATTCCCGTGCTGGGCATGGTGGAAAACATGGCCTATGTGGAATGCCCGGACTGCGGGAAGCACATCCCCCTGTTCGGCGAGAGCCACGCGAAGGAAACGGCGGAAAAGCACGGCCTGCCCCTGCTGGGCAGCCTGCCGGTCAACGGCAAGCTGGCCGCCGCCTGCGACGCCGGCCTGATTGAGCTGTTTGACGGCCCCTGGCTGGACGGCGCGCTTCAGGCCGTTCTCCGGGGTCTGCCGAAATGAGCCTGACGTTCTGCTCGCTGTACAGCGGCTCTTCCGGCAACGCGACCTATATCGCCAGCGGAAAGACCGGCATTCTGGTGGATGCCGGTCTTTCCGGACGGCAGATGACGGAAGCGCTGGCCCGCATCGGGGTGCTGCCGGAGACGCTGAGCGGCATCGTGATCACCCACGAGCATTCCGACCACGTGAAGGGCGCCGGCATCCTCAGCCGGAAATACCATGTGCCGGTCTACGCCAACGAGCGCACCTGGGAGGCGATGGCATCGCAGGTGGGCGCCGTCGCGCCGGGGGAAAAGCGGGTGTTCGAAACGGACGGGGATTTTTACATCGGCGATCTGTCCCTGCACGCTTTCCCCATCCCGCATGACGCGGCGGACCCGGTGGGGTTCCGCGTCTGGGGCGGCGGCCGGTCGGCGGCGACCGCCACGGACATGGGCTATGTCCGCAAGGACGTGCTCCGGGCGCTGGCGGGCGCGGACCTGGTGCTGCTGGAAAGCAACCACGACCCGCAGCTGCTGATGAACAACCCGCACTATTCCGCCGCCCTCAAGCGGCGGATCCTGGGGCAGCACGGCCACCTGAGCAACGAAGCCTGCGCGAACGGCATCCTGGCCCTGTATGAAAGCGGGGTGCGCCGGCTGGTGCTGGGCCATCTGAGCGCGGAAAACAATACCCCCAATCTGGCGATGGAGACCGCCCTTCAGGCGGTCACCGGCCAGGGGCTGACCCCCAATGAGGACATCTGGCTGGACCTGGGCTGGCGGGACCACCCGGGCCAAGTATATGAACTTTCGTGAACGGACGGCCCCGCTGCCGCATACAACAGGGGGATGATCCATGAAAATCGGTACCTTCCCGGAGGAAAGGCCGCTGGCGGTTTTCGCGCTGTGCGCGGGGGCCGGTGTGCTGGCGGGGCGATTTCTTTCGCAGGTGCCGGTTTTTCTGTATCTGACGGGGGCGCTGGCCGGGCTTTCGGCGTTCCTGCTGGGCGGCGGCCGCCGGAATGTCCGGCTCGCCGGGCTGTGCGCGGCGCTGCTGTTTGTCTGTATGGGGCGGTCGGGGGCCTATTACCATCAGGCCCTGCCGCCGCCGGGGGAATACGATGTGACCGGCGTCGTGCGGGACGTGCCCGTCGTCCGGGAGGACCGGAACCACGCCGCGGTGCAGCTCCGGGACGTAACGCTTTCGGACGATTCGGGAAACGTATACGCCCTGTCCGGGGCGTACTGGACCTGGTACGGGGAAGCGGGGGAGATCCGCGTGCCTTCGGCCGGGGAGACCGTCCGGACCCGGGCGCGGCTCTACGTCCCGTCCGGGCGGACCAACCCGTACGGGTTTGATTTCCGGCAGTACCTGCTGGAGCGGGGCATCCCCGCCGGCCTGTACAACCAGGGGGAATTTGAGACGGTTCCCGGGGCGCCGGCGGATCTGCGCGGCCTGGCCGCCCGGGCGCGGGGGCTGCTGCTGGGGCGGCTGGGAGCGCTGTTCGGGGAAAACAGCGCGCTGCCCAAGGCGCTGCTGCTGGGCTGGCGGCAGGAGCTGGGCGCGGAGACGCTGACGGCCTTTTCCCGGGCGGGGGTGGCGCACGTGCTGGCGGTGTCCGGGCTGCACGTCTCCCTGCTGGCGGGGGCGCTTTCCCTGATGCTTCAAAGGGTGCTGGGGCGGAAGAGCCGGCTGGCCCTGTGCGCGCTGTTCCTTTTGAGCTACTGCCTGCTGCTGGACTTCCGGGCGTCGGTGGTCCGGGCGTCGGTGATGACCCTTTCGGCGATGTACGGGGGCGTCCGCCACCGGCGCACGGACGGGCTGAGCGCGCTTTGCCTTTCCTTCACGGTGATCGTGCTGCTGCAGCCGGCGGACATGGGGAGCGCGGGGTTCGTTCTGTCCTTCGGCGCGGTGCTGGGCATGATCCTGATGGGGGACGGCCTGTACCGGCGCTTCCGGCCGTATCTTGGCAGGGTGCCGGCCCGGGCGCTGTCCGCCTCGCTGTCCGCCGTGCTGGGCACGGTCATCCCGGTGATGGGGACGTTCCATGAATTTTCTTTGATCGGCCTGCTTTTGAGCCCCCTGATGTGCGCGCTGCTGGCGGTCTATCTGCCGGTGTGCCTGGCGCTGCTGCTCTTGAGCCTTCTGTATCTGCCCGCCGCGCTGCCTTTGGCCGGGGGCGTCGGGCTGTTCTCCGGCTGGGTGCTCCGCGGGGTGGAGTATCTGGCGGCGCTGCCCGGGGCTTCGGTCCGCGTGCCGGCCTTCCCCTGGCCGCTGATCCCCGCTGCGGCGGCGTGCCTCTGGGCCTTTTCGCCCTATAGCCTGCTGCGGGGGAGGAAGCGGCTGGCGCTGCTGGGCGCGCTGCTCGCGGTGGGCTGCGCGGGGCATCTGCTGACCGTGGACCGGGCGCTCAGCTATACGCAGATGGACGCGGGCGCGGCGGACTGCGCCGTGATCCAGGACGGCCGGACGACCGTCGTGGTGGATACCGGGGAGGACGGGCAGGACCTGTGCGCGTACCTGCTGTCCACCGGGCGGCGGGCGGATGTGCTGGTGCTGACCCATCTGCACCGGGATCATATCGGCGGGGTGCAGGCGCTGCTGGCCCGCCGGATCCCCATCGGGCAGGTGCTGATCCCGGCCGGGGCGGAAAGGCAGCAGGTCTCGTCCGAGGCGCTGGCCCTGATGGACAGCCTGCGGGCGGCCGGGATCCCGGTGGCTGAATTGGCGGCGGGGGACAGCCTGACGAAAGGCCGCGTCACCCTGAATGCCCTGTGGCCGGACGCCGGGACCCTTCGGACCGGACAGGACGCCAACGACTACTGCCTGGTGCTGCGGGCGGAACTGGGGGACTTTTCGTTCCTTCTGTGCGGGGACATCACGGGGACGTACGAGATGTACGGAGCCGTTCCCGCCGACGTGCTCAAGACGGCGCACCACGGCAGCGCGAACTCGACCTCCGCGGCGTTCCTTGAGCAGGTGCGCCCGTCCCTGGCGCTGATCAGCACCGGCAGCGGCCGCGGCGCCGCCCGGCCGGACGGCGAGGTGCCCCGGCGGCTGGCGGAGCGCGGGATCCCGTACGCGGCCACCCCTGACTGCGGCGCGATCCGGCTGGAGGTCCGGGACGACGGTATCGTTGTCCAGCCTTACATTCACTGATGTTTTTGATTTGGTCCTGACCGACCGTTCTTTGCCGGGAGGAACACGATGCCCAGGAAAGAAGAAACCGCATACGATTACCGGGACTTTTACCGGGAGCTCCGGGCCGGCAGGCTGTACCGCTGCTATGTCCTGGAGGGCGAGGAGGAGTTTGTCAAGGAACAGGCCCTGCGGGACCTGACGGACGCCGTCCTTTCCGGCCCCATGCGGGACATGAACCTGACCCGTCTGACCGACCCGGACGCCGACCGGCTGATCGCCGCCAACGAAACCCTGCCGCTGATGAGCGAAAAGCGGCTGGTGCTGGTCAAAGACAGCGGGATGCTGTCCGGCAAGGCAGGGGATTACGACGAGGAAACCAGCGCCGAGGCCCTGAAGGCGTATTTTGCCCACCTGCCGGAAACCAGCGTGCTGGTCTTCCGGGTGCGGGGCGCCGCGGACCAGCGCAAGCGCCTGTTCAGGACGCTGAAGGGCTGCGCCGCGGACGGCGTCTGCGCCATTGTGACCTTTGCCCGGATGCCGGAAAGCGACCTGCGCAAATGGGTGGTCAAAACCTGCAGGGAACGTCAGGTGACCATCTCCGAGGACATGGCCACCCGCATGATTTTCCGGGCCGGCAGCAGCCTCAACCAGCTCAAGGGGGAAACCGAAAAGCTCTGCGACTACCTGGGCCCGGGCGGGACGGCGGACGAGGAAGCGCTGGACGCGGTGGTGACGCGGAACATCGAATACAAGGTGTTCGACCTGGCGCGGACCGTGCTGGAAGGGGACGGCGCCAGGGCCTTCCGGATGCTGGCCGGCCTGATGGACGACGGGGAGGAGCCGCTGGGCCTGCTGGCCCTGCTGGGCGGCCAGTGCCGCCAGCTGCTGCGGGTGGCCGCGCTGACGCAGGCCGGCGAGCGGGAAAGCGGCATCGCCGCCGCCGTCGGCCTGCCGGCCTTCGTGGTGCGGCAGACCCAGGCGCTGGCCAGACAGTATACGCTGGAAAACATCGCCAGGATGCCGGAGCTGTGCGTCCGGACGGAGTACGAGATCAAGTCCGGGCTGCGGCCGGAGGAGGGCAGCCTGGAAAAGGTGATGCTGGAGATCATGTCGCTGCGGCGGCCCGCGGCCGGCAGAAACCAGCCGGCGGCCGCCGGCAGAGGGGGAGGCGCGGGAAAATGGAAAGAGTGATCCGGGCGCTGGGCCTGACCGGCCGGCCGGAAGAGAAGGAACTGACGGACCGATTGGCCGCCTACCGGGACATGCTGGTTTCGTGGAACCGGAAGATGGACCTGACGAGCGTGGCGGACGGGGACATCCCCATGCGCCACCTGGCGGACAGCCTGCTGCCCCTGTACCAGTATCCGGAGCTGTTCCCGCGGGGCGCGTCGCTGGCGGACGTGGGGACGGGGGCGGGGCTCCCCGGCCTGCCCATCGCGATCGCCCGGGGGGATCTCCGGGTGACCCTCATCGAGTCCATGCGCAAGCGCTGCGACTTCCTGGAGGCGGTGAAGGAAAAACTGGGCCTTAACAACGCGCGGGTCCTCTGCCTGCGCGCCGAGGAGGCCGGGCAGCAGGAAGGGCTCCGGGAATCCTTTGACCGGACGGTGTCCCGGGCGGTGGCCGCCGCGCCGGTGCTGCTGGAATACCTGCTGCCGCTGACACGCGTGGGCGGCGCGGCCCTGTGCTGGAAGGGCCCCGGCGCCGCGGCGGAAGCGGCCCAGGCAAAGGCCGCCGCGGAAACGCTGGGCTGCCCGGCGCTGTCCCTGTTGCCCGTGTCCTTCCCGGGGGAGGAGCGGTGGCTGATCCGGGCAGATAAATCATCCCCGACCCCGCCCCGCTACCCGCGGAGGACCGGCATCCCGTCCAAGCGGCCGCTGGGGGAAAAGAAAGACGGAAACGATCCATCCCAATAAAGCCATGGCCGCCGCGGAATGATCCGCGGCGGCCATGGTCTTTTGATGGATTGATCCCGGTTTTTCCGGGAATGAATGGCATGAAAGCGCGGCCCGGTCAGGCCTTGGAAATCTCTTTTCACAGTGCAGACAAAGAAGGGAAAAATCATGATGTAAGGGAGAAATGATGGGGACAGAGCGACGCGAAGGCCCTGTCCGTCCGGCGATTTATTCGCCGGATCGGCGCAGCCGACCGGAGGCGGAAGGGCTTCGCATCGATCTGTCCGTGACGAGGGGAGTGTAGAGGGGGAACACCCTCTACTTATAATCCGCAGCAGCGGCATGTACGCTGCGAGGACCAAACGGCGGAGCCGTTTGTACCTTGCGGATTTGCCGCCCGGGAGCCCTGTAAGGGCGACAGGCAAATCCGTTTGGGGGGTCCCGCAGGGGGGTCGCAAGACCCCCTTGCGATCACTGTTCACCTTGTGAACAGTGATCTTTCGGCCCCATGTCCGTCAGGAAGGCGGCGTAGGCTTTAATGGCCTCGTAGAGATCGGCCTTGCTGATGATCTCCTGCGGGGCGTGCATGGACAGCACCGGCACGCCGCTGTCGATGACTTCCATCCCGTACAGGGCGCAGATGTAGGCGATGGTTCCGCCGCCGCCCAGGTCGACCCGGCCCAGTTCCGCTGTCTGAAAATGTACCTGATGGTCGTCCATCACCTTGCGCAGCCGGGCGATGAACTCGGCGTTGGCGTCGTTGGAGCCGGACTTGCCCCGGGAGCCGGTGAACTTGTTGTAGCACACGCCGCGCCCCAGGAAGGCGGCGTTCTTCTTTTCGAAGGCGGAGGCGAACAGCGGGTCAAAGCCGGCGCTGACGTCGCAGGACAGCATGCGGCTGGCGGCCAGCGCCCGGCGCAGGGCCAGTTCCCCTTTTTCGCCCGCCAGATCCATGACCTCGGCCAGGGCGTTTTCAAAGTAGCGGGCCCGCATGCCGGTGGCGCCGACGGAGCCGATCTCTTCCTTGTCGGCCAGGAGGGTGCAGGAGGTGTATTCCGGCGCGCTCTTCTGTTTGAGCTGCGCTTCCAGGCAGGCGTAGGCGCAGACCCGGTCGTCATGGCCGTAGCCCAGCACCATGCTGCGGTCCAGGCCGAAATCCCGGGCCTTTTCCGCGGGGACCACCTCGATCTCGGCGGAGAGCATGTCTTCCTCTTCCAGGCTGTATTTTTCCTTCAGGATCGAAAGCAGGCCCTGGAGGACGGGTTCCTTGTCCTCCCCCTTGAGGGGCATGCCGGCCAGGATCACGTCCAGCTTTTCGCCATCGATCACCTCGGAGGCTTTCTTGGCCATCTGCTCCTGGGACAGGTGGATCAGCAGGTCCGAGATGCCGACCACCGGGTCCGCGTCGTCCTCGCCGATGACCACGGGCACGACGGTGCCGTCCTTTTTGGCGACGACGCCGTGCAGCGCCAGCGCCCGGGCGACCCACTGGTATTTCTTGATGCCGCCGTAGTAGTGGGTGTCGGCGTAGGCGAAGTCGTTATCCTCGTAGAAGGGGTTCTGCTTGATGTCGATCCGGGGGGAATCGATGTGGGCGCCCAGGATGTTGAGGCCATCGGACAGAGGATGCTTGCCGATGTGGAACAGGACGACGGCCTTGTTCATCTGCTCCAGATAGACCTTGTCGCCGGCCTTGAGCGCTTTGCCCTGCAGGACCAGCTGGCGCAGGTCCTGATAGCCGGCGGCTTCCGCAGCCTGAACGGCCTGCGCCGCGCACTCGCGCTCGGTCTTGCCCGCGTTCAGGAAGCGGATGTAGCCGGCGGCGGTCTTCATGACCTCGGCGGCGGTCTTCTTGTTGTAATCGGTCCAGGCGTTGGTTCTTTCCATAATTACTCTCCTTTCATTTTTTTACTCAAATACAAATGTTTGAGTTGTTTTTACTGCTTTTTTCATAATGACATCTTTTTCGGCAACGATAAAATATCCTTCTTTTAAATAAACCGTTATGGGCTTAAGATTTTTGCATACATGTAAATCATAAGATTTATCCGCATTAAAATGATAAGTAACGTCATTTTTGCAATCATATTCATTATCGTATAGATATACTTTTCCTCCGGTTAATACACCGGGGTAAATATCATATTCACCTTCTGGTATTTCATTACCAATCATATATGTTCCTGCTGGTATAAATGTTCCTCCTGGTACATCTATTTTCCAGATAGATTCATCTTCAAAAGGGATAGAACTGAACATCAATTTGCCATCGAGAGTTAGATAGTAGCCGTTTTCTAAATATATCTGCTGATAATTATCACCAAAAGAAAAACTGTTATAATATAGGTGAGTAAAAGAGAATAAGCTTTCGCTATTTCTCTCATATGCTGTCCTGTTGTTATATATAGTTAACGTGGTTGAGTAGCCATAAAGATGATAATTATCATCTGGCTCTGTTAGCATAACATAATATTTTCCGGGATTAATATCTTTGCCAACAATGTACAAGCCTTCAGTAAGAACAAAATATTTTGATTCAGGGCGTGATTGTAATTCCAAGGCTACTTCTTGTTTTAAACGTAACAATGAATCGAAATCCATTTTTGTTAAATTAATTGATTCTGCATTAGCAGGTAGAGTAATACAGAATAATAACAGTGTTATAACTAGGATTTTTTTCATAATTACGCAGCACTCCTTTTCTGTGATAAAAACTATCGGACCGCGATGATCTCAATCTCGCACAGGACGCCCTTGGGGATGTCCTTGACCGCGACGCAGGAGCGGGCGGGGCGGGATACGAAGTATTGCGCGTACACCTCGTTGAAGGCGGCGAAATCCCCGATGTCCGCCAGGAAGCAGGTGGTCTTGACCACGTTTTCAAACCCAAGGCCGGCGGCTTTGAGGATCTCGCCCACGTTTTTGCAGACCTGTTCCGTCTGGCCGGCGATGGTGGCCGCTTCCACCCGGCCGGTGGCCGGATTGATCGGGATCTGGCCGGAGGCGTACAGCGTGTTCCCGGCGAGGACCGCCTGGGAGTAGGGGCCGATGGCCGCGGGGGCGGCCGCAGTGCTGATGTATTCCATCGCAAAAACTCCTTTCCATAAATCGCGGACGCGGCGTCAGTTGACGATGTGGAACCCGGCTTCCGTGAGCCGGCGGCGGATCTCTCCGATCTGCTCAAAGTCCCTGGTTTCCAGGCCTAGGGTCAGGAAGCAGCTGGTGACCGCCATCGACGTGTCGCTGTGGCCGTGGATCACGGAGACCACGTTGGCGCCGCACTCCGAGACGATCCGGCTGACCCCGACCAGCTGGCCGGGCTTGTCCTCCAGGGCGATCTGCAAAGTGACGTTCCGTCCCTGGGTCATCAGGCCGCGGGTGATGACCCGGCTCAGGATGTTCACGTCGATGTTGCCGCCGGAGACCAGGCAGACGGTCTTCTTCCCTTCCAGCGGCAGCCGGCCGGACAGGGCGGCGGCCACGGAGACCGCGCCGGCCCCCTCGGCGACCACCTTCTGCTTTTCCATGAGCCTGAGGATGGCCGAGGCGATCTCGTCTTCCGACACGGTGACCACCTCGTCCACGTACTGCCGGCACATGCCGAAGGTGATGTCCCCGGGGTGCTTGACGGCGATGCCGTCGGCGAAGGTGTTGACAGAATCCAGGGTCAGCGCCTCGCCCTGCCGGAGGCTCTGCACCATGGAGGCGGCGTTTTCCGCCTGCACGCCGTACACCTTGACGGCCGGGTTCAGGCTCTTGACGGCGAAGGCGACGCCGGAAATCAGCCCGCCGCCGCCCACCGGGACGACGATGGCCTCCACGTCCGGCAGCTGGTCCAGGATCTCCAGCCCGATGGTGCCCTGGCCGGCGATGACCTCCGGGTCGTTGAAGGGATGGATGAAGGTCGCCCCGGTCTGCTTCTGCAGCTCGCAGGCGAAGGCGTAGGCGTCGTCGTAGGCGCCCTGCACCAGCCGCACCTCGGCGCCGAAGGCTTTGGTGGCCTCCACCTTGCTGATGGGCGCCCCGTCCGGCATGCAGACCACGCTGCGGATGCCCATGCGGGAGGCCGCCAGCGCGACGCCCTGGGCGTGGTTGCCCGCGCTGCAGGCGATGATGCCGGCCTGCCGCTGTTCCTCCGTCAGCTGGCTGATCTTGTAGTACGCGCCGCGGAGCTTGAAAGAGCCCGTCAGCTGGAGGTTCTCGGTCTTGAGATACAGATGCGCCGCGCTTTTGAGGGCCGCCGCCTCGATCAGGTCCGTCCGGCGGGCCACGTTTTTGAGCACATACGCGGCGTGATAGATTTTATCCAGTGTTACCATGATGATTCTCCCATAGATTGTGCGGCCAGGTCGTTGATGAACTGCTGGGCCGTGCGGCCGGACAGGCCGCCGTGGCGGATCTCCCACCGGGCGGCCAGGCGGAGCAGCTCCTGTTCAGAGAGCGTGATTTCAGGGTGCCGGGCCGCCAGCTCCCGGACGATCCGGTCAAACAGCGCCTTGTCCGGCGCGGAGAAGCGGATCGCGCAGCCGAAGCGCCCGGACAGGGACAGCTTTTCTTCCACGGTGTCGGACTGGTGGACGTCCCCGTCGAACTCCATGTCCGCTTTGTCCTTCCAGGTTTCCCGGATCAGGTGGCGGCGGTTGGAGGTGGCGCAGATCATCACGTTGTCCGGCTTGGTCTCGAGGCCCCCCTCGATGACCGCCTTCAGGTACTTGTACTCCGCGTCCCCCTCGTCAAAGGAGAGGTCGTCCAGCAGCAGCACGAACCGGTACCGCCGGGCCTTGACGCGGGCGATGATCTCGTGCAGGAGGCTGAACTGGTAGCGGTTCACCTCGATGACGCGCAGGCCCCGCGTCCAGTACTCGTTGAGGACGGCCTTGACGGAGGTGGACTTGCCGGTGCCCGCGTCCCCGTAGAGCAGGGTATTGTTGAAGGGCCTGCCGGCCAGGAAGGCCTCCATGTTGTCGCACAGGGCCTTTTTCTGCAGCTCGTAGCCGATCAGGTCGGACAGGCGCACCCGGTCCACGTTGCGGATGGGCTCAAAGACGAGGCTCTCCTCCTTCCGGACGCGGAAGGCCCGGTTCATCCCGAACAGGCCCGTGCCGTACTGCCGGTAGTGCTCCGTCATCAGGGCAAAGATCTCTTCCTCGTCCCGTGCCGCAGCGATCCGGGCGGACAGGGCCCGGACGCACTCCGAAATGTCCCGGTTGAACAGCTGCTCCCGCTTGGGCACCGCCCGGTAGTCCGTCAGCAGGGAAAGGACGCCTGTGCCCAGATCCTCTTCCAGGGGGGAAAAATCAAAGTGGAAGAGGGTTTGGAAGACGCGGAAATCCTGTTTGGCGACCCGGTTGATGGTGCCCTCCGCGGCGCCGGTCCTTTCGCAGGCCAGGCCGAAGGAATGCACCGTGCTGACCATCAGGAAGGTCAGGTAGTTCTGCCAGAGGTTCCCGTCAAAGCCGTAGGCTGTGGACAGGTCCAGCAGCCGCTTGACCTGCTCGTTCAGCCGGTGGACCAGCGCGTCCGGCTCCGCGCGCTTTTCTTCCCAGTCGCGCCACAGGGCGGCCAGCGCCGCCAGGACGCTGTCCCCGGTCTGGCTGTACAGCGTCAGCCTGCACCATAAATGATACAAATACGATCCCTCCCAGGATGATCATTCGCTTGCCGCTTCCGGATCTTCGCCGGCGGGTTCCCCGTCCGCCGCTTCCGGATCTTCGACGGCCGCTTCCGGATCTCCGTTGTCGGGTTCCCCGTCCGCCGTCTGCACGTTTTTGGCGGATACCCAGCCGCGCAGGCCGTCCGCCTCGGCCAGGAAGTAGCCGTCCTGCTCCGCCAGCAGCAGCACCTTCGTGCCGGTGGGCCACTGGCCGATGCGGACGCTGTTCTCCAGCGGGGAGCGGCGGCAGCTCACCTTGCTTTTCCCGGTGACGGTGCCTTTGACGTGCAGGATCCCTTCCCGGTATGTTTCCGGGGGGATGGACACGGCCTGGGCGTCCTCTTTGGAGAGGTATCCGGGCCGGTCCTCAAAGCGGACCAGGAGCCGGTCTTCCTCTTCGGCGATCAGGGGCAGCAGCGTCCCGCGGGCGGCCTTGCCGATCTTCGCGCCGCCGGAGTCGGCGACCTCCGCGTCCTTCCCGCCGGTGACCCAGGCGGCCTTTGGGGCGCCGGCTTCCCGCCGCCAGGAAAGCGCCGCGGTGGGGACGGACGTTTCCTGCCCGTCCAGGATCACCGTGGACGAAACGGTGCCCAGGGCGGAAAGCTTTGCCGGTTCATCGCCGTTTTCCGTCGATACCGTGAGCCAGTAAGGCGCGATGATGCGCACGCCGCGCTTGGCCACGTAGCTCAGGTCCAGCCAGTAGGTCAGGCCGCCGTACTGGCCGGTCGTCAGGTAGTATTTCGCCCCCGGGAGCACCTCCAGGTCCACCACGGTGCTGAAGGAGCCGTCCTCCTCCCGCAGATAAAGCGGGCTTGAGCGGATCCTGTCCATGGTGGCGGAGGGGGCGGAGTCGACGATCCGGACCTTTGTGCCGTCTTCGCTCAGCTCGCAGGCGAAGGCGATGTGTCCCCGGGCGACGGAGAAGGTGAACACCGCACCGTCCCGGAACAGGTCCCGGACGGCGTCCTGGGAGGTGACCAGCGCTTCCTGGGTCAGGAAGCCGTAATCCTGGGCGGCGTGGCGGATGAGCCGGGCGTTGACCGTGGCGCCGTCGTTCAGGCAGAAACCGTAGCGGGACGCCAGGGCGGCCGGTTCCGTTTCCTCCCCGGTGAAGCCCAGGAAATGCAGGGCATTGCTCAGGGTGAAGATGGCGCAGCCGGAGGTTTCCAGTTCCTCGGAACCGTATTTGACCTTTTTCCAGGAGCCGTCCTTCTGGCTGTACAGGCTGTCCGGCGCGGCGAGGGCCGGAAGGTCCAGCACCCGGAACCAGCAGGAAACGGCGGCCTTTGATTTGTCCGTGAAGGTGATCTCGGCGTCGGCCCGGTAGACGCCCGGCCGGTCGGGCAGGTAGTATACGGCGGTATGCCGGTCGTCCTTCTTCTGGGTGAAGACCGTTTCATCGTCCAGCGCCACGGTGTAGCGGCAGGCGCGGATTTCCCGGTCGCCGGTGACGGTCAGCCGCACCGGCTCGCCCAGAGCGTAGGCCGCCTTGTCAGGGGCGATGCCCGTTTCCGCGAGCACGGCCCGCGGCAGCAGCAGGCACAGCAGCAGGCAGCCCGCGGCGATCCATTTTCTCATCATCAGAAGTTCCTTTTTATCTGTCATGTTGTCGGTTCCGTCCGGAACACAGGGGTATTATACGCCGGAAAACCCGTTTTGTGAAGCTGTGCGGACGGGGGATTCCGGAAATGATTGTAAAATGCATGGAAAAAACACGCGGGGTGTGGTAGAATAAAAACAGCCGTCGTTACTGTTCAGTCCCCTGACAAAGATAAGATTCGCGTTTTTTCTGCGGAGGGGGTGATCAGGGGGACTTCCCCCTGATTGAAATCCGCAGCGGCGGCATGTACGCCGCGAGGAGCATTTTT
>CAMJXZ010000037.1 GCA_946409855.1 uncultured Clostridia bacterium
GGCTGCGGTCTCCGCACGGTTTCCTGTCCGGCCCGTTTATCCCCGGACAAAGGGCGCGGTGTATTCCTCGTTGATCTCCCGGATCTCCTTCAGGCCCTCAATGTAGGGCAGGTAGATGCTGTCGACGCGCCCGCCGCCCCGGTTGTCGCACCCGGAGCAGAACTCGCAGTCGACGCCGCACGCGCCCCACAGCGCCTGCTGAACGATCCGCACGCGTTCCTCCCGGGTGGTATCTTTGATCAGGATGGATTTCATCTTCCCGTCCCTCCTCTTCAAGTCAACGGCCCCGGCGTTTACAGCTTCCCTTCGCTTTTCGCCTTTTCTACCAGGGCGGCGAAATCCCAATAGTGCCATTCCCCGGTCGGTTTTTCGCAGTCGATATCATGGAAGAAGCAGCTTGGGATCTCTTTTTGTTTCATGTTCTTCTGGATGCAGAGATTGCAGCCCTGGTCATGATTAACCGGGTGGCATGGGCATTTCAAATCCGTGCACGTGCAGAAATCTTTCGCTTCCCTCATTGGTTCATCTCCTTATGTCATCTCATTCATCGGACGGCGTCCGTTCAGCCGCGGAGAGCGCGCCGCGGGATCGCTTCAAACGCTGTGATTTTTCCGCCGCCATCACCCGCCTTCCCGGATTTTTCCGTGTCTCCGCGCCGGTTTGCTGTTTCCCGGCCGTACGCCCGGAGCGCGCGCGGACAGACATTCGTCTGACGCAAGGGTCCCGCTGTCCCCCCGTGCAGATCAGGATGCCGTCGCAGTGGTCGATCTCGTGCTGGATGATCTGGGCCGTAAAGCCTTCATAGGAGCCGGTCCCCGGATGAAAGTCCCGGTCCAGGTATTTCACCGTGATCTTTTTGTACCGTCTGGTTTTCCGCACCCCCGTCAGGGACAGGCAGCCTTCCTCCGTCTCGTATTCGCCGGTTCCGGCGATGATCTGCGGGTTGACCATCACCATCTGGAAAGGACCGCAGCAGAAAACGATGATGCGCTTCCGGACGCCGATCATGTTCGCGGCCATGCCCACGCAGCGGTCCAGGTTGGCCCGGAGCGTATCCAGCAAGTCGGTGATGGTCTGCCGGTCCCCCTCGTCGGCCGGCGCCGATTTCTGCGAAAGGAAAAGGGGATCACGCACGATCGGCCGAATCATTCAATCCCTCCAGAATCAACTGTTCAAAGCTTTCGGCAAAGCGCCGGTCGTCCTCCCCGGTTCGCCTGGCAGGACCCTTCAGGCGGTGCCTGCCGCCGCGGCGGGCCTTCTGCGCCAGGTGGCGCTCCATCAGCAGGCCGTCTATGTTTTCGTCGGTGAACCGCCGGCCGCTCTGGTGTATGGCCCGTGCCCCCTTCCCCAGCGCCAGCGCCGCCACGCCGTAGTCCTGGGTGATCACGACGTCCCCTTTCCCGCACAGGTTGATCAGGGCGATGTCCGCCGCGTCCGCTCCTTCGCCGACGGTCCGGACCGCGCTGTAATCAGAAGAGAGGATGTGACTGGTGTCGCACAGAAGGGTCACCGGGACGCCGTGCCGCCGGGCGATGTCTTCCGCGGCGCGGACGACCGGGCAGGCGTCCGCGTCAATAAAGATCCTCATGGTCGTACTCCCCGTACTCGCAGCCGATATGGGACGCCTCCACCTCATCCACCAGGACCGGCTGCGCTTCCCGCTTTTCATACAGCTTCACGGTGCCGACGCCGCTGCCGCCGTTCCACAGGCGTCTGTGGCGCATGCTGCCGTCCGGCGCCTCATAGCGGATCAGCAGCATATCCTTTTTGAGGCACCGCACCTCCGTCTCCATGACGGCGCGGATGTTCTCCTGCCGGACATGCCAGACGGCTTCCTCTTCCGTTTCCTCAAAGGAAAAGGCGGTCTGAACCATCAGATGGAGCTTGGAAAAGTTGAAATCATATTCCTTCCCCTCGTAGTAAAACACGCCCAGAAGCCTCCGGTCCAGCGGCACAAAGTAAATCTTCGGCCGGCCGCCGCCGATATCAAACGCGCTGTTCGTCAGCCGCCGCCCGGTCTTCGTGCTGGTCAGGCAGCTGGAAGCCAGCCATACCCAGGGGGTGGTGAAGTCCCGGCCCCAGTTCTTGTCCGCATATCCCCAGCATTTTTCAGGCACGACCCTGTAGCGCCGGCCGTTCAGGACAACGGTGCCGCTGTAGGCGCTTTTCATCCCCTCCGCGTGCCAGTACATGGCGAAAGCCTCAGCGTCCCGCAGGGGCTTGCTGGCGCCGTAGCCCACGTTGAAGGCGATCTGCTTGTCGACGGTCAGCTCCCAGCGCATGGTCCCGGCGTCGCTCATCCATTCCGGGTGGGCAATCGCCTCCTCCGGTGAAACGGATACGCTGCCTTTCAGCGCCGTCTCGCAGGCCAGACAGTCCCCCGCTTCCACCCGGTAGGGCGCCTCCCCGTGCAGGGAAACATCCTTCCAGGCAAAGAACCGGTGCAGCTGGCAGGCGTCCCCGCCCCAGGCGCCCGCTTTCACCATCAGGTAGGAGGGGCGTTTCCCGGCCGCCCGGTTGGCGGGCAGCTGCCCCAGCACCGGCCGGTCTTCCCCCAGGGCCGGATTGCACAGAAAGAATTCGATAAAAAACGGCTTGTCTTCCCCGGTCTCCTCATCCTGGGCGGTAAAGGAGTGCCACCACCAGTCGTAACCGTGATGGGCCAGCGGGCCCCGGAGCATGCAGGCGTCCCGGGTGATGTCATGATGGTTGAACATGGGTCAGGATGCGCTTCCTCTCTTTTGCCATTGATCGGGTGCGGCGGTCGGAAATCAGGGGAATCGGCATTCCCCGGCCAGCGTCATAAAAGGACGGTCTCCCGGAAACGCGCGATGTCTTCCTCCGGAATGCCCAGCATGCGCGTGATGTATCCGTCCCCCATGGCCGTCCAGGCGGCCCGCAGATAGCGTTCATCGGCAATATAGGCCTGATACAGGCTTTCCGCAAAAGCCTCTCCCCGGGCGGCCGCCCGCTGGCGGACAGCGATGGCCTTGGGGAGGTTCACTTCGTTGGTCCTGAGGTAATCTTCCAGGATGACGCCCCGGTCCGCCCCCAGCGCCTCCAGCACCAGCGCGGTGATCAGCCCGCAGCGGTCCTTGCCTTCGGTGCAGTGCCACAAAACCGCCCCGCCGGAAAAATCATGCCCCATGACGGCCCGGAGCCCCCTGCCGAAAGAGGCGGCGCATTCCGTCACGATCCGCCGGTAAAGCACCGCCATGTCCGGGAACCCCTGGTGGTCCGCCCCCTGTTCATGGCTGACGCCCGCCGTCATATCCTCGAAGATCGGGATCGGGAGATATTCGCGGCCCCAGGTCCGGTCCGGCGCTTCCAGCCGCTCGCCGGGCGTCCGCAGATCAATGACGGACGAGATGCCCGCAAGATCCGCTTCCTCCGCCTGAAACAGATGGGCGGAACGGATCAGCAGCCCGGGCCGGATCCGGCACCCGTCCGCCGTCCGGATGCCGCCCAGATCACGCTTGTTCTGAATCATCTTCATTCCTCCGCTTCCGTATGCTCCGGCACCCGCCGGGAGCTCCCGCGCCGGGGCGCCGCGCGGCGCGCTCACCGGTCACGCCGCGCCTCCGCGGTGCTTTCTCATATACTCCACCGTCCGGTAAAGCGTCTCGCCGCGGAATATCCTGTCCAAGTTGCCGGCAAAGTCCAGGCCGTACCGGTCCTGAAGGGCCTTCAGCCGTTCCGTGACGTCCGTTTCCAGAAGCCCCGCCGCCTGCGGCGCCAGATCCTCAAAGCGGAGCTGCCGGCTGTACTCGCTTGTCATATGATAGATGCCCACGCCGATCAGCCGCACGGCCCGCCGCGGCACCTGTTCGAGCATCGCGGCCGCCTCCCGGTAAATACAGGCGGCGGAACGCGTGACGGGGATCAGCTTTGAACGGGTCATGCTCTTCATGTCCGCGTAGGTCAGTTTCAGCGAGACCCCCTCGCCGTACAGCCCCGCCCGGGCCGCCCGCCGTTCGACGCTCATGGACAAAAGAAGCAGCACGTCCTGAAGGAACGCAAAGTCCTCCGCGTCCGCCTGAAAGGTCAGCTCCCGGCTGATGGATTTGGCGTCCTCCGGCCTGTAGGGTGTCACCCTGCGGTCGTCCTCCCCGCGGGCGACCCGGACGATCCACTCCCCCTGCCTGCCCAGCAGGCGGATCACGTCCTCCGGCCGTTCCCGGACGTCCCGGACGACGCGGATGCCGGCGCCGTTCAGCCGCCCGGCCGTTTTTTCCCCCACCGTGTAGAGCACGCGCACGTCCCGCTCCTCAATCAGGTCCACAAAGGCCTGCGGCGTAGGGATTTCGAAGTATCCGTCCGGCTTTTTCTCCTCGCTGGCCATTTTGGCGGCGGTCTTCGAGTAGGCCACGCCGATCGAGCAGGTCAGCCCCAGCTCTTCCCGGGTCCGCCGTTTGATCGTGCGGGCGATCCCGCAGGCGTTTTCCCATCCGCCCGCCTTTTTGGTCACATCCAGGTACGCTTCGTCCAGCGCGATGGTCTCCGCCGCGTCGGCATACGTATTCCAGACGGCGTGAAGCTGGTCCGACACCGCCCGGTATTTTTCGAAGTCCGGATGCATGTATACGCCCATGGGACACAGCCGGTAGGCTTCCTTGATGTTCATGGCGGAGCGGACGCCGTACTTCCGCGCTTCATAGCTGCAGGTGGCTACCACGCCCCGTTCCCGGGGCAGGGAGCCGATGATCAGCGGCTTCCCCCGCAAAGAAGGGTCGTCCCGCATTTCCACGGAGGCGTAGAAGGCGTCCATGTCCACATGGATGATGATCTGATGCACGCTCGCGCCTCCCGCCCCGCCGTCACGTATGGATCCTGATCTCCGGCAGAACCGCGTCGATGTCGACAAAACCGATCTTCTCGTTCATCCGGTCGATATAAACAGGCACCTGATCGGACTTGAGCAGGCCGGCGACGCTGATGTACAGGTACCTGCTGTAGTACACGTGCGTGACGCCTGTGGCCGGGTCCTGATAATGGCATTCCACGACATACGGCATGCTGCCGTTCACTTTCACGTTCTGCTGAGCGCCGATCCCGGCGATTTTTGCCATCACGCAGTACCCGCCCTCATATGCGCGGCGGAGAAGCGTCCGGCGGTGAATATCCGCCAGCAGAAGACCCAGACCGACCGCCAGGAAAACAGCGCCCATGCCGCCGAAGGTGTACAGAAAAATCTTCGGCATCTCCGGTTCATCGCCGACCTTCAGGTACCAGAAAAGGACCCCCATGGTCAGGAACATCAGCCCCATCGGCAAAAACACCATACCGACAATGCCTTTGGCCGTCCAGCCGTATTTTTTGCGTTCGTTCATCCTTTTTGTCTCCCGTACGATATCATTTCACCGGCAACCCGCGCCCTGGGGCGCGTCCCGTTCCCGGCGCCGAGAACATTTCGTCACATACAATTGATTTTAACACACATCCCGCAGATACGCAATCCAATATATTTCATGCTTCCATTCTTCGGCAGATCATGATAAAATAACAGGGAAGATTGCATCATCCAACGCGGACCGCCGCCAAGAAACAGGAGGACGAATATGGAACACAGCAATCCGCTCCTGCGCGGGCAGGACAGGACCCATCGTTTCATCACCATGGGCGAAATCATGCTGCGGCTGACGCCGCCCAACTACGACAAAATCCGGGTAGCCAACAGCTTTGAGGCCAGCTACGGCGGGTCGGAGGCGAACATCGCGCTGGCCCTGGCCAACCTGGGCATGGACGCCACCTTCTTTTCCGTGGTGCCGGACAACAGCCTGGGAAAGAGCGCCATCCGCGCCCTGCGCTCCAACGACGTCCACTGCACGCCGGTCATCCTGTCCACCCCTCAGGAAACGCCGTCCCACCGCCTGGGCACCTATTACCTGGAGACCGGCTACGGCATCCGGCCCAGCAAGGTCATCTACGACCGGAAGCATTCCGCCATCACCGAGTATGATTTTTCCGGCGTGGACCTGAAAGCCCTGCTGAAGGATTTTACCTGGCTACATCTTTCCGGCATCACCCCCGCCCTGGGCCCGGGCTGCGCGGAGCTGGTGCTGAACATGCTGAAAACCGCCAGGGAACTGGGCCTGACGGTTTCCTTTGACGGGAATTTCCGATCCACCCTCTGGACCTGGGAGGAAGCGCGGGATTACTGCACGCAGTGCCTCCCTTATGTGGACGTGCTGCTGGGCATCGAGCCCTATCACCTCTACAAGGATCCGGAAAACCCGTCCCTGGGCGACTGGAAGGACGATATTCCCCTGCAGCCCGGCTATGAACAGCAGGACGAGGTCTTCCAGGCTTTTGTCCGGCAGTTCCCGAACCTGAAATGCATCGCCCGCCATGTGCGCTACGCGCATTCCGGGTCGGAAAACAGCCTGAAGGCCTTCATGTGGTACAACGGCCACACCTTTGAGAGCAAGCAGTTCACCTTCACCATCCTGGACCGGGTAGGCGGCGGGGACGCGTTCGCGTCCGGCCTGATCTACGCCATGATGCATGAAGAGCGGCCCATGGACATGCTCAATTTCGCCGTGGCCTCCAGCGTGATCAAGCACACGATCCACGGCGACGCGAACATCATCGACGACGTGCAGACCATCCGGAACCTGATGAACATGAACTACGATATCAAACGGTGAGCCGCGGGCATTCCGCGGCCGGGTCCATAAACGGGGCGCGAACCCGGCCGGGAGAGATTCATCAGCCCGTATCCTCCCCCGCCCGGCGCTTCCGTCCGGATCAGCCGAAAGCCGGATAAACAGAAAGCCTTGAAATCACATGATTTCAGGGCTTTTGGGGATAGGGGCGGCAGCGTCCGGACGGCACGCCGTCGGTTCCCGGGCGCGCGGTTCAGACTGTCCCGCCTTCCTTACGGAATCTCGATATCCATCAGGGGGGCGTGCTGCTGGGCGCCGTAGACGTCACGGTCCCCGACGGTGCCGGAGGGCGTATCCCGCAGGTAGGTGATCTTGATTCCTAATCCGGCGTCGTACGCGGCGAAGTCCGTGATCCTGGTTTCCGGGATCCGATAAAGCGCGGCGACGCTTTTTTTCGTGACGGCGCCGCTTGCCAGGACCCGGTGATAGGCC
Organism: uncultured Clostridia bacterium; assembly: GCA_946409855.1. Lineage (GTDB taxonomy): Bacteria > Bacillota > Clostridia > Christensenellales > Aristaeellaceae > UBA4246. Next base: position 7,098 of record CAMJXZ010000037.1, read on the forward strand.
GCCTCATTGTCAAAAAGAATGTCCAGCGTGACAGCGAAGGGGCCGCTGTTTTTGGAGCGGAGCACGTGCGCCAGTTCGTACAGTTTCATTGCTCACACCTCCTGCCACTCAAGCGGGAACAGCGCGGTCGGGGAATCCACGCGCATCAGGTGATAGACGGAAAAAGCGTACACGGGGCCGAAGGAGATGTCGCTGGGCGCGAAAGGGAAGGCCAGGTTCCCGGCCGTCGCTTTCCGGCCTGGATAGCCATAATGCAGATAGGCGGACCGTGTCGTCGCGCAGACAGCATCCGCTTTTTCCTGGGTATCGGCAATCACCTCGAACATGAGCCCGACCTCATGGGGCAGCGTCTTGTCCGGCTCCAGAGGGCCCATGACGCCGTCCAGGCCGTAATGCACAAAGCGGATCTGATAGCTGTCCCTGGGGATGTCATCATAGTAGGCCTGCACGGAGGCCGTTACCGCCGCCTCCACCCGGTCCAGCTGACTGATCAGAAGCGGATCGCGGATGCCCGCCAGGACAAACGTGCGGTAGGCCACTTTCCGCGCCCCTTCCAGCTTGACGGCATAGGGCGGGCGGGTGAGGCGGCTGCCTTCCACCCGCACCCGGCCCTCGGATACCTGGCGGAACGAACAGCCCTCCAGGTTCAGCAGGATGCCCGGGCCCCTGAGCAGATAGGGATGATCCTTTTCGTAAAATGTATGCGCGGCGACCGATACCGGCGTACATTTCCGTTTCGGATCTGCTGCCCAGACTTCAAAGCCGGTATCGTCCAGCCTGCCCAGCATGACGTCCTTCGCCGTGCCGGGTTCGGCGCACAGGGTGCCGCATTCCAGGATCTTTCCCAGATGATAGCACAGCGCCGGATCGTGGCCGGCCAGGATCCCCACGGCGGCAAAGGGCGCGGGATCGTAAGCGCGGCCGCAGATGAGGATATCCGGCTTCTGCCGGAGCGCTTCGATGATGGGCTCCGCGCCCATCTGCGCCACGACGCCGTTCGTTTCCCGAAGGGATTCTTCGGTCAGATCAGGGACGTTCGGCGACATTTTTTCCACACGGCCCGCCTGGTATTCATCCCAGATCAGGTCCTTGGGAATATCCGCCCAGATCACGCCCAATTTGGGATGCCAGGACATTTCGGCGGCGATTTCTTTGACGATGTCCAGTGTCCACAGCGTATGCTTCCGCGCGCCGGAGCCGCCCGCGGAGCCGACGATCAGCGGGATGCCCAGGCCGCGCGCGCCGGTCATGAGGGCTTTGAGGTCCTTCCTGGCGGCCAGACGGCTGACGATGGCCGTGCCCGCGCCGAGCTTATGCGGGCCGGCGTCCGTACTGCCCGCGTCCACTACGATGGCGTCCGGCTTTTGCAAAAGCGCCGCCTGCAGCGAATCGGACGGGAAGCCGTATCCCAGGATCCCGCAGGGGGACAGAAGCGTTGTCGTCATGATGCACAGCTCCTTTGCAAACGTTATTCATCAGCGGGGCTCCGCTTTCCTGTGTACATGCGAAAGACAGGCAAAGCGCCGGAAGACGCGCGCAAGGCCGGTTTTGCTACAGGACGGCGCATGTTTTCAGCGCTTCCCCGACCTCCGCCTTCAGGGGGATGGACGGCTCCGCCCCCTTGCGGGAAACGGAGATGCCGGCGGCGACGGCGGCCCGCCTGAGCGCTTCCCGCACCGGATGGCCGCCGGAAACGGCGCAGAGGAAATAGCCGATGAACGTATCCCCGGCCGCCGTGGTATCCACCGCCTGCACCGGATAGATGCCGCAGGTATCCGTGCAGCCCTCTTCATCCATGAACATGCTGCCGCTGCTGCCCAGCGTCAGCAGGATTTTAAGGCGCGGATAACGGCTGTGGAGCCGGTCCATGATCAGGCGGCTTTCCGTCTGCCCGGAGAGGGCGGCGCCTTCGGTCTCGTTGATGATCAGGGTATCCACGCAGGAAAGATCGCAGGCAAGCGCCCGCTCGTCGCACGGCGCGGGATTAAAGGCGATGCGCAGCCCCTTCTGCGCGGCCATGCGCAGCAGCTCGCCGATACCGGAAATCTCGTTCTGGGCGACCAGCAGATCTCCCGGATCAAAATCCGCCAGCACCGCCCGCATTTGGTCCGCGGTGATCTGCCCGTTCGTCCCCGGCAGGATGATGATGCTGTTCTGGCCCCTGTCATCCACCTGAATCACGGCGTGGCCTGTATTTCCCTCCAGGCAAAGGACGTGGCTGCGGTCGATCCCGTTCTGATCGAGGGCGTCCAGAAGCATCTGCCCGTCGTTCCCGACGGCGCCGGCAAAGAAAACCTCCATGCCGGCCCGCTTCAGGGCGATCGCCTGGTTGAACCCCTTGCCCCCGCAGAAATAGCTCAGGCTTTGAGCGGAGAGGGTTTCTCCCGCCTGCACCAGATGACTCACCCGGTAGGTCCGGTCGATATTCAAAGAGCCAAACACCAGCACCTTCATTTTTTCAGCCTCTTTTCTGCTCTTCCAGCCAGGCGTACAGCCGGGCGTCACAAAAAGCGAAGTCATAACAGGAATGCCCGACGTCCGGATACAGCGTCAGACTGAGCCGGCCCGACGGGTTCAGCGCCCTCAGCTTCCGGACAGCCGTCAGCGTGTGGGCAGGGTCCACCACGCTGTCCCTGAGCCCGTGAAAAAACCAGCAGGGCAGACGCGCCAGAGGCTCCAGCGGGTAGTGAAACGCTTCCGGCGTTTCCCTGGGAGCGGCCCGTCCGCAGCAGATCACCGCGGCAGCAAAGGTATCCGGCAGCGCGCAGGCAAGCTTATAGGCGCCGCGCCCGCCCATGCTCAGGCCGGCCAGACAGAGCCGGTCCTCGTCGGCGGGGTATCGCGAAAGCATCTGCCGGACAAACGTTTTCAGGCGGATCATCTGTTCGTCCGTTTCGTTTTTCCGGGCGTCCTCCACCCAGTGGTTTTCCGCTTCCAGAACGGGGGCCATGACGATAAAGGGCAGCGCGTGGCCCGACAGAATATACCGGAAAGGCCCGTAATCCATCAGCGCTTCCGGCGCTTTTCCGCGCTCCCCGATGCCGTGCAGGAACAGGATCGCCGGGTACCGGCGGGATGGGTCATAGCCGGGCGGCAGGTACAGCAGGTACGGAAATTCCGCGTTGTGACGGACCGCCTGAAAAACATCCCCGGCCCCCCGGGACGGCGCGGGCGGCCGGCCGTATTCCAGTACCGCGGAGGCGCTGCCGCCGTGCCAGTGCCAGGCAACGGAATGAAGCGGAACGCTCCGGCCTTCGTTTTCCGTTTCCAGGAGGGTTTGGATCGCGCGTTTGTCCGGGATGCCTTTTTCCGCGCATGAAACGATGTCCTGCATGACCGATCCTTTCCGGGCCGTCATGGCAGGCCCTTTACGCAGATGCGTTCGACCAGGGCGGTGCTTCCATCCCGGACGCCGACGCCGACGGCCCCATAAAGGTAAGGACGGTCCTCGTCCTGATAAGATATTTCCGCCCCGCCGCAGGCGGCGGTGATCCGGCTGCCGCGGACGGTCACCTCCACCCTCAGCCGCTCTCCCTTTGGCGCGGGACAGTCGGTCTCCGCCAGGGTCTTATAGCCGTTATCATTCTTGCGGATCCGCAGCTTCTCCCCGGTCAGGCTCACGGCGTAGCAGCGGATGGCGCCCTGAACGCGCACAAGCGCATCCTGGCAGCTGCCGCTCTCACGGATCAGGGTGAACCAGGCGGTATAATCCCGCCATTCGGAGGAACCGGTGTACCATTCACCCTCGTCCTGACAGGCGATACGGAGCAGGCCGTTTTGGAGCGCGGACTGTCCCTTCATCCGGGAGATCTGGGTGATCTCCGTATGGAGCTCGGTCCATACCTCGGTTTTTTCATTCTTGAAATCCAGCGAATAATCCGGCAGACCGTCAAAATGCAGGTCATCCGCCAGCACGACCAGCTGATAGCCTTTTTTGACTTTTTCATCCGGGCTTTGCAGGCAGAACCCGGCTTCGTCGATCAGGCCGCCCTCCATGGGCGGGATGGCAACCCGCATCTGCTGCCACGGGCCGCCATGGAGCAGGCGCACCCGCTCGCCGTACACGGTCACGTTTCTCCGGGTGTCCCGGGCGTAAGCGCAGCCCCAGGTATCGCTGCCGTAGGCCGGCACCCGGAGCCAGCCGGAAACGGTCTGCCCCGGATACAGGATCGGCGAAAAAGCGGGATCATAGCGGGAATCGCTGAAATCGTCTTTCCAGTAGTACGTTTTTTTGTACAGATAAAGCTGCTGCCCGGGCTGCAGCCGGGTGGCGAAAAAGCGGAGACACCGTCTGCCGGTGTGGGCATCCTCGTCCGTATTGATCAGATGCGCGGTATGGACCGGGCCATCCGAACGCACATACAGCGCGTGCGTGCTCTTTGGGTATTCGAAATGGCAGTCGTGAATCCCGGATGTCAGACGCTTTTCCCAGCCTTCGGGGTACGGTTCTCCCGCGAGCCGATACGCCCAGCGCGCGATATAGCTTGCGCCGTAGGGGATGTCCGTGATATTCATATCGCCCAGCACGCCGGAACGGATGCAAAGGTCGTGGACGGGTTTGATCCACTTGTCGGTGTCGATGGCATCGATGCCGCAGAGCACGCCCATGATGGCGCCCACGTTGCCCGTGTTGCAGTCCGTATCCCAGCCGCACATGTTGCAGATATTGAGCGTATCGTCAAAGTTCCCGTTTCCGTACGCCATGGCCAGCGCCATGACCGCGCAGTTGGGAATGATATGGCACAGGCCCGGATAGCGGTCATACCCGAAGTTGTCGTGCACAAAGCGGAAGCAGTCCCGCCAGCGGGCATCGGGATGGGTATCGTGAAAATCCAGCACGGCCCGCACGGCGCGGGCATACTCGCAATCTTCCGGGATATAGGAAAGCGCTTTGGCGATGACCCGGCGGATGTCCCGCTCGACAAAAGCGATGCTGATGGCGCAGGCGACAAAGACGCCGCCGTAGATCCCGTTCCGGTCATGGGTGACGGAGGCCGCTTTGGCGGCCAGGTCCGCCGCCAGGTCCGGATTGCCCGGGGCGACGAGGCCCCAGGTGTCAATAAAAATCTGACCGCCGATCTGTTCCGCGACCGCCATGGTGTTCTGTCCGGCGGAACCGCTCCGGGGGGCTTTGATGCCGCGGCGCAGGTTCAGATAGGCGGTATGCTCCGTCGACACGCCGTAGCCGCCCCACCAGAAAAAGCCGTGCTCGTAAGGCGCGTAGTTGAGCAGCGCTTCGCCCACGTCCTGCGGCGTCAGCGTTTCGCCGCGCTTGTCCTCCAGGGCGCGGAGAAAAAAGAGCGGGCCGTTGCTGTCGTCGTCGGCCGCGAAATTTTTGTACTCCGCGGGGTAATTGGTCAGCTCTCCGTACAGCTGCCGGATGCGCTCATACTCCCATCCCTCGACTGCCGCGCCCAGCCGGATGCCGATGATTTTGCCCAGCCACCCGGCGTATACACGTTCCGGATAATCCTGAGGTATTCTGCTCATATGCTTTCTCCGTTATTTCCGGACAAGCTCCGCCAGCTGCTCCGCCTTGGCGAACAGGTCGACGCCTTTGGTAAACTGCAGGCAGGTGCCGGACGGATACCGGGTATGTTCCAGCCAGTGCGCGGGGATCGCGGACGCCCCGTAGCGCGCGCCCAGAATACAGCCCACCACGGCGCCGATCGTATCCGCGTCGCGGCCGAAGTTCGAAGCCAAGAGGATGCCGCTCTTAAAATCCCGATGGGCCAGCCGGAGACAGCCGAAGGCCTCGGAGATCGCTTCCGGCGTGGCGGCGCGGTAGGAACAGAACAGCCGGTCATGCAGCGGCATCCAGGCCTCCGTCATTTCTCCGCGGGCCTGATCGACGATATCATAGGCTTCCTGCAGTTTAATACGCATCCAGGATTCGGGCGGCGCCAGCAGCAGCACCTGATCGAAGATGTCCTCAAACGGGGTATCCACCATGGCCAGCGCCACGGCCGCCGCCACGATCTGCGCGCCCCAGATGCCGTCTCGGTCGTGGCTGATCTCGGCGTCGATGCGGCAAAGCTCGGCCGCCTTTGCCGGGTCGCCCGCGCAGTAGATGCCGATGGGTCCGCAGCGCATGGCGGCGCCGTCCGAAAAGGTATGGGTGCCGTACATGCCGGACTGGGGCGCGTGCATCCCCTTGCGCAGGTTGGCGGCGGCATCCATCTCGCTGACGCCGCCGCGCTTCAGTTCGTCCTGCACGACGACGTGCCGGCGCCACATGCGTTCCACGTCTTCCGCGGTAAAATCCCCGCCGGCTTCAATGATCGTTTCGGCGACCATCAGCGCGAATTCCGTGTCGTCCGTGCTCCAGGATTCGCCCGCGTGGAAATCCGTCGTAATGCCGTAATCCCGCTGGTATTCGGGCTTGCGCGCGGCATCGCCGAAGGAATCCCCTATCGCCAGGCCGCACAAAGCGCCCCGCGCTTTATCGCTCAGCAGGCCCGGATCATTTTTCAGCTGCTCTCTCGAAAGCATATCGTTTCTCCCTTCCGCGGATGCCTGTCCGTCTGTTTTTCGGGAAGCGCGGCCGCGCCGGCGTTCCCGCGGCTTTCAGGCGGTCCTGTCCGCGCCGTCCGGATGGGCCGGGGGCAGGCGCGGGGAACCATTTTTTCCTGATCACGCCTTGCGCGGGGCGGGCGCAGGCCCGCCCCGCGCAAGGCCGGTTTGTTACTTGATCACGGAAGCGGCATAGGCGGCGACCTGAGCGCCTCCGTAGCTGTTCCAGGTATCCACAAAGACCTGCCAGTCATCGTCCGTCTTTTCACCGAGGATGTACTGGGTGGCAAATTCCTTCCACAGCGCCTCGCAGGCGGTCCAGGCGGTCACGCTTTCTTCGGGGATCACAAAATCGTTGTCCGCTTTGCCGTATTTGGCGACCATTTCGGCGGAAGCGAAGCTGGGAGCGGGCCAGTAGGGAACGCCGGTCGTGATCGCCTGCACATCGATACCGCCGAACACGTCCGCGTCGAAGATGCGGTAGATGCTGGTTTCGGAAGAGTTGACCAGCAGGTTATAGGTGCCGTCCTCGTTCAGGGTGTAGTCCGTCCCTTCGATGCCGAAGAGGTCAAACTTGCGGCCTTCCTCGCCCAGCATGAAGTCCAGCACGTCGAAAGCGAGCTGCGGGTTCTTGCAGGTGGTGGAAATGACCCAGCCGCGGTCGAACCGGCCGGAGGTGATTTTGTACTGCTGATCGCCGTTTTCGGAGATCATCGGCGGGAGAATGGTCAGCGTGGCGTCCTCGCCGAAATTCTGCACGGTGTTGGTCTCGTAGTACACGGTATAGGCGCCGCCCTTCATGGCGATGCCGGCGACCTTGCCGGTATACAGGGCGTTTTCCATGCTTTCCCAGTTATCGGTAGCGAAGTTGGCGTGCAGCGCGCCGGACACGTACAGCTCGCGCCACCACTTGAGCTCTTCGTGGAAGTTCTCGCTGACGCGGCTGTAGACATAGGAACCGTCGTCCTGCTTGAGCCAGGTGCTTGTGATGCCGAAGCCGCTGTCGATGCCCGTGTTGAACAGGTAGTCGATCCCCTGGGTGGTCAGGGCGCCTTCGTAGCTCTGGGCCGCCAGTTCGTTCAGGAGCTTGGCGTACGCTTCTTTGTCCGGCCTGGCGAGGAAGGACTCATAGCTGGGGCAGGCCTTCAGGGCGTCCGTGCGGAACTGGAGCACCATGTTGACCTGAGAGGGCCACATCAGATAGGGGCAGCTGGCGAACTGCGCCTGCAGGATCGGGTTGCCGTCGTAGACCGCTTTGGCGTTTTTGGAATTCGCCAGCAGGTCCGTCATATCCACCAGCAGGTCCTGGCTGCCCAGGAAGCTGGGATTGATCGCGGCGCCCTGCACATAGATCAGGTCGTATACTTCGCTTTCATCCCAGGTGAGCAGCATGTTGTTGACAAAGTCCGGATAGCCGGAGGAAGCCTGGCCGATCCATTCCAGCTTTGCCTTGATGCCGGCCTGCGCGAGCTTTTCGTTCAGCGCGTCAATGCCGGGCTGATAGGGCGTCAGGTCGCCGGTGCGTACCAGCACCTTCAGCGTCGTCACGTCCTCCGCCGCCAGGGCCGTGCCTGCCAGACCGAGGAGCATCATGCATGTCAGTGCGAGCGCCAGAAGCTTTTTCATAGGTTGCCTCCCTTTCTTTTCTCCGCTTGAAATGTGATCCGCATGCCCTGCGGAAGCCGCCCGGCGCCGCGGAGCGCACCGGGCTTTTCCCGCGCGGATGGAAACGGGGTAAGTAACTGTTCAGTCCCCTGACAAAGATAAGATATGCATCGCTCTACGGAAGGGGTGATCAGGGGGAGACTTCCCCCTGATTGTAATCCGCAGCG
>CAMJXZ010000038.1 GCA_946409855.1 uncultured Clostridia bacterium
TCAGCTTCATCAGAAAGAAGGTGGCGGTCGCCAGCACCAGCACGGTCGCCAGCGCGATCAGCACCTTGTTCAGGAAATACTTGATCATGAAAAGCCCCCGACCAGCCCGGGAGGACCCGGACGGACATCATTGCTCCGCCGCGGCCGGCGGATGGACAGACAGGAATAAAGAAGCCGGCCGGGCACGGGATTCTCCCGAAGCCCGGCCGGCTCCCAGGCGGCTGCGGTTATTTGGTCATGCAGGAAACGTTCAGGCGGCCGCCGTCGGTGATGTAGTAGCCGGTAAAGCCCTCAGCGGTGACCACATAGGTGGCGTCCCAGCCCAGGACGATGTGCATGGCGTTGCCGCAGAAGTACTCTTCCAGCGCGGCGTAGTTGGCCAGGCGTTCTTCCAGGGTGGCGGAGGTAACGGTCTTTGCGAACAGAGCGTCAAACTCGGGGTCGGCATAGCCGCGCAGCGGCACGGGGCTGGTGGACTGGAAGCCGTCCATGAAGGATTCGCAGGCATCCGGCACGGACGCTTCGTTGCCGCCCCACCACAGGTCATACTGGCCGGACATGGCGTTGGAGATCATCACCTGGATGGTCACCGGTGCGATCACGGTCTCCAGGCCCAGGTTCTGGCGCAGCTGGTCCTGCACGGCGGTCAGGCAGTCGATGGCGCCCTGGGATTCATAGCACATCAGTTCGATGACGGGGATCTCTTCCCGGGTGGCGCCCAGCTCAGCCAGCGCGGCGTCCAGATACTGGTTGGCCAGCCTGGCGTCCGCGGTGATGTCCCAGGCGCGGTAATCCGGGTTGGCGTTGTAGGCCGGTTCGCCGGGGGCGCTCAGGCGGTAGGCGGGCGTAAAGCCGCTCATGACGGAGATGGACAGGGCCTGACGGTCCAGCGCGGTGCTGATGGCGCGGCGGAAGTTGGCATTGGAGAGGAAACGGCCGGAAGCTTCGTTCTTGCCGGTCGCGTGCAGGTTCATGCCCTGGTAGGTGGAGGAGAAGGAATCGCCCACCACGAAGCCGGAATCGGCCAGGGTCTGCAGGCGCAGGGGATCCTTGATCTCCGCGATGTCCAGCTCGCCCGCCAGCAGCATATCCACCACCACGTCCACGCTGCTGGCGTTCAGGGCGATGTCGATCTCGTCGACGGTGGCCTTGCCCGCGTCATGGAAGGCAGGGTTCCGGACCAGGGTCACGGAAGCGTCCGGCAGCCATTCGGCGACCATGTAGGGGCCGTTGGCCAGATAGGTCTCGGCGGAGGAGCCGAAGGTGACACCGGCCGCTTCCACAAAGGCCTGCTCCAGGGGCGCGTACAGGCCGGTGGAGGTAAAGGTGCTTTCGTAGTTGGGGTTTTCGAAGGTGTATTCGATCGTCAGCTCGTCGATGATCCTGACGCCGACTTCGTCGAAGGATTCGATTTCCTTGTTGTAGTACGCTTCGGAATTCTTGATGCCAAAGGAAGCGTTATCCTGCGGTTCATCCGGGTTCAGCAGGCGCTTGGCGGCGTAGTACAGGTCTTCCGCGGTGATGGGGGTCGTGCCGTCCTGATAGGTCAGGCCCTCGCGGAGCTTGAAGGTCCACACGCGGGCGTCGTCGCTCTTTACATAGCTTTCGGCCAGGCCCGGCTGGTAGGAGCCGTCCGCCGCCTGGGTGAGCAGGGTTTCCGCGGTATGGGTGACGATGAAGTTGGCGGTATCCAGGTTGAGCTTGCCGTAATCCAGGGTGTTGGGGTCGTAGCCGAACGCCACCCGGACCTTGAGCGGCTCATCCGCCACCGAGGGAACGAGCGTCAGACAGAGTACGGCGCACAGCGCCAGAGCCAGCATTTTTTTCATGGGTTTCAATGCCCTCCTTTTTATCCCGGCGGATATCCGCGGACATCCGTCATCAGTAAAGGATATTGTACCATAAATTCCGCCCGAAGGCAATGATTTCCGCGCGGCCGGATACTTTCACGCGAAAAAGAATGCAGAAAAAAAACAGTGTGGATTTTTTCGGCCCGGTTGTGTATAATACAGGTAATTGCGGCCGTGCGCGGGCGTCCCGGCGAAAAGCGGCCGTACGGGGAAGAAGCGAGGAAAATGACATGCTGAGAATATCCAAAGAAGACGCGCTGCTCTGGTTCCGTTTTTTCAGTTCCCTGCCGGAGGGGGAAAGCCTGCTGCCCCGCCAGCAGGAGCTGGCCGGCGCTGTCTTCATGCAGCTGGAAGACGCGGCAAACGCCCGCTTTGACCGGCTGATCAAAGAAATAAAAGATTTAAAAAGCCTGGACGGCCGGACATATTATACCGGGCCGGACGACAGGTTCCCGGCCGGGTGCAGGTCCTGCCTGCTGGGCACGGGGCTGAGCGCCGTCCGCCGCACCAACCGCTGCGACGCCGCCTGCCCGTTCTGCTACGATTACGGCGTTCTGGACCAGATCCCGCCCATCGGGGAAGGGCTGTGGGAAATCGGCGGCACCCGGTTTTACGAAAGGGACCTGCCGATGCTGCTCAGCATCCAGAAAAATCCCACCGGCATCGCCTATGTCTATCTGGAGCCCTTCATGGAGATCGAAAAGTATTACGGCGTGGTCCGCTTTTTCCATGACCGGCACGTGCACCAGCACCTGTACACCAACGGCCTGAAAGCGGACCGGGAAAGCCTCAAAGCCCTCGGGGAAAGCGGGCTGGACGAGATCCGCTTCAACCTCGGCGCGTCGAAGGTGTCCGACCGGGTGATCGAAAACATCCGCCTGGCGAAGGAGTATATCCCCCAGGTGGGGATCGAGACGCCGATGACGCCGGAATTCTACGCCCTGTTCCAGGAGAAAAAGGAAAGGATTCTGGATACCGGGCTGGACTTTATCAACTGCGCCGAGCTCCACCTGAACGAGAACAACCTCGTCAACTACCTGGGCGAGAGCCTGTACGCCTGCCACATGGGCTATATTTCCCCCGTGTGGAGCCGGGAATACTCCCTCCGCCTGATGGCCCAGTCCGTCCGGGAAAACTGGGGCATCGTCGTGCACGACTGCTCCAACATGACCAAGTTCGCCCGGGACCTGAACCTGAAGGCCAAGGAGGGCGGCTGGTTCGGCGCCAGCACCTACGCCGCGGAATTCGACCAGATGCCCTACGGGGCGTTCCTGCCGGCCCTTCAGGACGACAGCCTTCCCTTCGTGGAAGAAGCGCCCCTGCCTGAAGGCTACCGGCCGGGGGACATCGTGCTTTAATCTGCTAACGGCGGGCCGCGTTTTTGACACGCGGCCCGAAGATCAGGAATTTACTTTTCGTTCAGCACCTTCAGGAGCTTTTCCTTAAGCAGCAGGTAGCGCCCGTATTTGTCCCGGTCGGCAAAATGATGCTCGCGGAACTGTTCCGCGTTACCCTCATAGCAGAGCGTTTTGCCGCCGAACTGCTCGCTGGTCAGGTCGAATACGCAGCCGTCCACGTCGTTGTAGCAGTGCACGCCGCCCTCCGGCAGCGGGACGCCGAATACCCGGCCGCCGTAAATGTCCTGTACCAGGAAGGACGTGATGGAGCACTGGCCCAGGGTGGGGTTTTCTTCCGACCACTCCGGCCGGTACCGGGGCGCGCAGGTCTGAATATCCCAGCATTTGAGCAGGGCGTCATACAGGTCCCGCGGGGTGCCGGCGCCGGGGAAGCCGGGATGGTCCGCCCGGATCAGCGCGGTCTCCCAGCCGTAGAAAGAATAGGTTTTGCCGTTTTCACTCATCTTGCATCCACTCCGTTCCGTTTGATGGGGAGAGTATACCATATCCGCCGGCAGGATGACAAGCGTCCGGGCCGGCTGTTTGTGAAGGAAAGGCGGGAATGCCCATGCGTCTGACAACCCTTTGCTACATCGAGCGGGACGGGCAGTACCTGATGCTGCACCGCGTCAAAAAGAAGCAGGACGAAAACGCCGGCAAATGGATCGGCATCGGCGGACACCTGACGGAGGACGAATCCCCCGATGAATGCGTCCTGCGGGAGATCCTGGAAGAAACGGGGCTGACGGTTTCGGACCTGCGCCTTCGGGGGATCCTCACCTTTATCCTCCCCGCCTGGGGCAACGAGCTGACCTTCCTGTACACCGCCCGGACGGACCGGGCGGAGCTGCCCGACTGCCCGGAGGGCGTCCTGCGATGGGTGCCAATAGATGAAATCCCGCGGCTGCCCCTGTGGGAGGGGGACCGGCTCTTCCTGCCGCTGCTCAAGACCAGGCAGGACTGCTTTTCCCTGAAGCTCGTCTACGACGCCGGCGGAAACCTGACCGGCAGCGCGCTTTCCCCCGAACCCGGGGAAAGCGGGACGCCGTAAAAGACCCGGCCGGCAGGAGGAACCATGAACATCTTTGACATCATCGGGCCGGTGATGATCGGCCCGTCCAGCTCCCATACCGCCGGCGCCGTGCGCCTGGGCCGGGTCGTCAACAAGCTGATCGACCGCCGGGAGCTTATGCGGGTGGAGATCACCCTGTCCGGCTCCTTCGCCCAGACCTATAAAGGCCACGGGACGGACCGGGCGCTGCTGGCCGGGATCATGGGCTTTCACAGCTATTCCCCGGAGATCCGCAATGCTTTGGACATCGCCAAGGAACGGGGCATCGGGTACGTTTTTCTTTTTCAGGATATCCAGGGCGCCCATCCCAACACCGCCCGCATCCACTATTTCCTGAAGGACGGCGGCGAGGGCATCATGCAGGGCGCCAGCGTGGGCGGCGGGAACATCCTGGTCAGCCAGATCGACGGCATGGAGGTCAGCTTCAACGGCGAAAGCAGCACCATCCTGGTGATGCACCGGGACAAACCGGGCGTCATCGCCGCCGTCACCCAGCTGATGCATTTTGAGTTCGCGGAGCTGAATATCTCCAGCTTTCACCTGACCAGGCAGAACAAGGGCGGCCGCGCCATTATGACCATCGAGGTCGACGGCCAGCCGCCGGAGGGGCTGCTTCCCAAGATCCGCAGCATCCCGAACGTCGAAAACGCGATCCTGATCCGCAGGATCTGAAGAAGGTGAAGAACGATGCTCCATTATGATTCCATCGCCGGGCTTGTGCGCGAGGCGGAGCAGAAGGGCCGAAGAATCAGCGAGCTGGTCCTCAAAGACCAGGCGGAAGTCCTGGAAACGACAGAACTGGCGCTGTACGAAAAAATGGAGACGGATTTCCTGGTGATGACCGAATCCGTCCAAACGGGACTGGACAAAAACCAGCGCTCCATGTCCGGCCTGACCGGTGGGGAAGGCTACCGGATGAACCGCTACGCGGAAAAAGGCGGCGGGCTGTGCGGGGAGCTGCTGGGCCGGGCCATCGCCCGGGCGCTGGCCGCAGCCGGGTGCAACGCCTCCATGGGCCGCATCGTCGCGGCCCCCACCGCCGGCAGCTGCGGCATCCTGCCCGGGTGCCTGGTGTCCCTGCGGGAGGACCGGGGCTTTGCCGAAAGGGACATCGTGATGTCCATGTTCACCGCCGGGGCCTTCGGGATGGTCATCGCCGGGCGGGCCAGCATCGCCGGAGCGCAGGGCGGCTGCCAGGCCGAGTGCGGCAGCGCAGCCGCCATGGCCGCCGCCGCGCTGGTCGAGCTGATGGGCGGCACGCCGCGGCAGTGCGCCGACGCCTGCGCCATCGCCATTTCCAACCAGATGGGCCTGGTCTGCGACCCGGTGGCCGGGCTGGTGGAGATCCCCTGCATCCAGCGCAACGTTTCCGGCCTGGTCATCGCCTTTTCCAGCGCCGATCTGGCCCTGGCCGGGATCGGTTCGCAGATCCCGGCGGACGAATGCCTGGACGCCATGCGCCAGGTGGGGGACGCCATGTCCCCTTCCCTCAGGGAAACCGCCCGGGGCGGCCTGGCCGCCACCCCCACCGGCCGGCGCCTGCAGGAGCAGATTTTCGGCACCCAGCCGTCTGACAGATAAGGAGCGCCTCTCATGACCCGGAAACCATCCATCGACAAGCATGAACTGTTCGCCCGCACACCCGTGCCCAAAGCGCTGTACACCATGGCCGTCCCCACCATCATCAGCCAGCTGATCAACCTGATCTACAACATGGTGGACGCCTTTTTCATCGGCCGGACCGGCAATTCCTACATGATGGCGGCTACCAGCCTGTCGCTGACCATGGTGCTGATGATGGTGGCGCTGGCCAACCTGTTCGGCATCGGCGGCGGCAGCCAGTTTGCCAGGCTCCTGGGCGTCCAGAAGGAAGAAAACGCCCGCCGGGTCAGCGCCTTCAGCGTCTGGGCCTCGGCAGGCATCGGCTTAAGCTACGCCCTGCTGATCGGCCTGTTCCTGGACCCGGTCCTGCGCTTCCTGGGCGGTTCGGAAAACACCATGGGCTTTGCCCGCAGCTACGCCCTGATCGTCGTCGTTCTGGGCGGCGTACCGGCGGTGCTGTCCATGTCCCTTGCCCACCTTCTGCGCAACGCCGGCTTTTCCGGCAAGGCCAGCCTGGGCCTGAGCGGCGGCGGCGTCCTCAACGTGATCCTGGACCCGCTGTTCATGTTCGTGCTGCTGCCCAAAGGGCAGGAAGTCACCGGCGCCGCCATCGCCACCGCCCTGTCCAACACCGCCGCCTGCGTGTACCTGCTGTGCGCCTACCGCCGGGCGGGCCGCGAAGCGCCGCTGGCCATGAGCCTAAAGGAAGCCCGGAAGGTGAGCGGGCCGGACCTTTTAAAGGTATTCGCCGTCGGCGTCCCTTCCGCCATACTGACCGGGCTGTTCGACGTGGCCAACATCTGCGTGAACATCATTGCCGCGGCGCACAACGACCTGGTGCTGGCCGCCATGGGCATCGTGATGAAGGTGGAACGGGTGCCCAACGCCGTCAACGTCGGCATCTGCCAGGGGATGCTGCCGATCATCGCCTACAACTACGCCTCGGGCGACCGCAAACGGATGAACGAGGTCATCCGCGCCGCGCGGACGGTCGGGCTGGGGGTGGCCTTTTTCAGCATCCTGCTGTTCGAGGTCTTCGCGAACCCGGCGGTGCGCCTGTTCCTGAGCACCCGCACGGAGGACGCCGAAACCGCGCTCGTCACCATCGGATACGCCGCTTTGTTCCTGCGGATCCGGGCGGCGGCGTCCCCCTTTCAGTTCATCAACTACCACACCTCCTACAGCATGCAGGCCATGGGCGCGGGCGGCAAAACCATCCTGCACGCGGTGGTGCGGGAACTGGTCTTCTATATCCCGCTGATGTTCCTGCTGGACCGGCTGTTCGGGGAAAACGGCCTGGCGGCCGCGCTGCCGGCGGGCGAAGCCTGCGGCGCCGTTTTCGCGCTTTTCCTGCTGCGCAGCATTCTGAACAGACAGGGCCGGAAAGACGCCGAGCAGGCGTAACCGCCCCCCAAAGAAAGGTATGAATCATGCCCTTATTATTTGAGCAAAGCGATATTTCCAGGCTTCATGTCGACGCGGTGGTGCGTCCCGTTCCCGGTTTCGGGCCCCACCCGGCCATCGTCCGGAACCGGAAGGGACCCGCGAAATACAGGATCCTGATCGCCCGGGCGGACGGGGATGAAATCCCGGCTTCCGGTTACCGCGGCGCCCTGGCCATGGCCCTGGCGCACGGCTGCGCGTCCGTCGCCTTTCCCCTGGCGTCCGCCGCCGGCAGGCGTCTGGACCCGTCCCTGGAAACGGCGTTCCGCGAAATCGGCGGTTTTCTTTCGGAACACGAGATGACGGTTTATCTGGCCGCCCCCAGCCGGGCCGCGGTCATGGACGAGGACGGGCTCCTTGAGGACGTGCGGCGGTATCTGGACCGGACCATGCGGGGGCCGCTTCCCTGTCAGGCGCCCGCCGGCGGCCCCGGGTCCGATTCTGAGCACCATGCCCGGCGGCCGGATACCCTGCCTTTCAAAAAAGAAACGGAAGCTCGCCCTTCCGCCGCCCCGATTCCCTGGCAGGACGAAGCGGAAGAGGAAACAGCGGAGAAAGAGGACGCTTTCTACCTGCGCCCGACCGCCCTGCCGGACGCCTCCCCCGGCCCGGCCGCCCCAAAGGAAGCCCCGCGTGAGAACGCTCATTACGTCCTGCCCCGGCAAGAGCGCAAAAAGCGGCCTCTCGCCGCCGCCCGGACGGAGGCGGCACCCATTCAGGAAGAGAAAGAATTCCTGTGCCTTTCGGACGAACTCGCCCAGCCGGACTGGGAGCAGCTCCTGCGGCAGACGGACGAGGGCTTTTCCCAGGCGCTGCTGCGGCTGATCGATGAAAAGGGCATGACCGACGCCCAGTGCTACCACCGGGCCAACGTGGACCGCAAGCTCTTCAGCAAGATCCGCATCAACCCCGCCTACCGGCCCAGCAAGGCGACGGTGTTCGCCTTCGCTGTGGCGCTGGAGCTGACCCTGCCCGAAACCAGGGACCTGCTGGACAAGGCCGGTTTTTCCCTCTCCCACAGCAGCCGGCTGGACATCGTGCTGGAATACTTCATCCGGAACCGGCGCTACAACATCTATGAAATCAACGAAGTGCTGTTCCGCTTCGATCTGCCGCTGCTGGGCTCCGCCTGACGGCGGCTTTTGATTTGTCGCCTGAGAGGCGACCAAATCCCCTCCGCTTTTGTGTATGATACCCGTGCAAGGCTGACACCGGCATTGACAGACATCAGAAACGGAGGACATGAAAATGAAAAAGAATCTGACGGAAATGGTATTCATCCTGGACAAAAGCGGCTCCATGGCCGGGCTGGAGGCGGACACCATCGGCGGCTTCAACGGCATGATCGAACGGCAGAAGCAGGCGGAAGGCGAGGCGCTGGTATCCACGGTGCTGTTTTCCAATGAAAGCACCGTCCTGCACGACCGGCTGGACATCCGCGAGGTGGAGCCCATGACCGGCAAACAGTACTTTGTGGGCGGCTCCACCGCCCTGATCGACGCCCTGGGCGGGGCGATCCACCACATCGGCAATGTACACAAATACGCCCGCGAAGAGGACCGGCCGGAGCACACCATCTTCGTGATCACCACGGACGGGATGGAGAACGCCTCTCATCGCTACACCAGCGACGAGGTCAAGCAGATGGTCAGCCGGCAGAAGGAAAAGTACGGCTGGGAGTTCCTGTTCCTGGGCGCCAACATCGACGCCGTGGAAGCCGCCGCCCGCTACGGCATCCGCGAGGACCGGGCCGTCACCTTCCGCAGCGACAGCGCCGGCCAGCGGCTCAACTACCGGGTGGTCAGCGATGCCATCGAATGCTGCCGTTCAAGCGCCCCGCTCACCCGCGAATGGAAGAAGGACATCGAGAAGGATTTTGAGGAAAGGAAATAACCAGGCGCAGCTGCCGCGGCTTCACGCCCGCATGTAAAAAACCGGCGATTCCATTGTCAAGCCGGCCGGTTTGTGCTACAATGACTGACAGATCAAAACACAAATCGGCCCGCGCTTGATAAAAGCGGGCCTGCCGGCATCCGGCAAGAGGGGGAAGCATCATGTACCGCAAAGCAGTATCCGTCCTGACCGTTCTGATCCTCCTGACGCAGTCGCTGGCCCTGTCCGGCGCTCTGGCGGACAGCTACGCTTCCGGCACCACCGCGGGGGCGTCCACCGTCCAGATCGACGCCCGCTACGGCAGCTGCTACTTTGTTCTGTCTTCCTCTTCCGGCCTGGCCATGGTGAAACAGCATAACTGGGCCGGCGTCTACCAGCAGGATGGGCAGGAAGTCCACCACGGTTTCTACCGGATCCGGATCTTCGACGGAAACGGTTTCTATGAAAACTACCGCTGGGCGCCGTCCGCAACCACCAACGAGGACGAGGTATACACCTGCCAGGAACTCCGGATCACCCTTCCCCGGGCCGGGACCTACACGATGACCGTCGCCCCCATGAGCTATACGGAAGCCGCCCGCTACTGGAAGGTGGATTCCATCGCTTACTGGATCCAGGAAGCCACCTGGATCGTATCGATTATGAGCGGCTGCGAAATACACAAAGACAGTCCGACGGGGTCTGTCTCCATCCGCTGCTACGACGAAACCGGCAGCCTGATCCAGACCACTTCCCGGACCATTTCCCAAAGCCAGACCGTCCAGCCCCCCGCCGTCAGCGGATATGAGTCCATCTCTTCCGGGGAATATGTATCCCTGAACACTTCTACGGGCGCCTGCAATCCATCCGTACTCAACTTTTATTACCGGCAGAAGAACGTTCCCTCAACCCCCGGAACCGGGGCAGTCCCATACGAATGGGATACCAAATTCAAAGCCGGCATTTCCACCAAGAACCCGGACGCCTACCGCTGGCTGTACAGGCTTTACGACGGGGATCCGGGCACGACGTTCACGTATTATCTCTACAATTCCGACAAAAACAACGGCTACCCCGATTTCACCGCCTATTTCCGCTCCGGCACGGTGAGCGGCATCAAAATCCGCAACGGCAGCGCAAGCAATTATTACCACTTTATGCGGGTCAACCAGTTCCACGTGGTGGTCTATACGAACAGCGGCAGCTATACCGAAAACGTTATGACCGTTCCGGACAGCTATCAGTATGATTACTACACCTTCTCTTTCCGCAGGACCTACACCGGTGTCAGCAGGATCGAGATCTACATCGACGACCGGAACGTCGGCGAGGGTGAGGAAAGGAACTACGTGCACATCCGGGATATCGCGTTCTATTGAGGACGTGGCCAGCCGCGCCGGCCATTCCTTCCCCTCTTTCTGACACCGGTCAGACAACAACCGGCCGCCGGGCATCCTTTGCGGGAAGCCCGGCGGCCGGAATTGTTTTTGGGTCCATCCTGCATCGCGCGCAATGCATCAGGGTTCTTTGGATTCCTTCTCCATCTGCCCGAAGAAAAACGCGCAGGTCTCGTCGTTACACATTTGGGCGTCCGGCGTGCGGATATCGCAGTGGAACACATGGGCCAGGCGGTGTTCCCTGCTGCCGTACAGACGGAACATGAAGGGCACGTCCTGCTCCGTCAGCCGGCGGGAAAGCTTCAGTGCCTGGGCCTTGAAGATGTCGTCGTTGGCTGTCATGAGGAAGGCGGGCGGGAAGCGGTCGGTGATGAACGGGTACAGGTTCATCAGCCGCCGCGCTTTGGTCAGTCCCCTGTTCGGCAGGTAGTCCGTCATCAGCAGCGGCGTCACCCCGCTGCCGCTCAGGCCGATCTCATAGGTGCCGCAGTGCAGACCCACCGCTCTGGGCAGCGGGCCGTCGGGCAGGCTGAAGTGCGCCGCGTATTCGGGATTGACGCGGAGGCAGGCGTACTGCGCCAGCAGGTGGGCGCCGGCGGAATCCCCCACGGCAAAGAGGTTCCGCATATCAAACCCGAATTCCTCCGCGTGATCCGCCGCCCAGCGGAACACCAGCGCGGCGTCCTCCAGCGGGGCGGGAAAACGGAACTCCGGCGCCAGACGGTAGGTGAAGTTGACCACCGCGAATCCCCGCTTCGCCAGGTCCATGCAGTAGTACTGGTAGCGCTCCTTGTCCCCGTACACCCAGCCGCCGCCGTGCAGGCTGACGATCACCGGCAGCGCTTTTCCTTCCGACGCCGCGGGACGGTATACGTCCAGCACCTGCCAGGCCGGGTCCTCCCCGTAGCGGATGTCGTCCTGCCGCCGGATCTCCGGCGGGGTCGCCAGCCCCGCGTCCCGCAGGTCATCCGATTCCCTGAACTGCTTTCTGATCCTGTCGGACAGCTGACTCATGGCGTTCCTCCCTTTCCGCCGCTCGGCGCCTTTCCCGTTTTTCCGCTTTCTTTCCGTTCGTTTCCCCTATCATAATCCATCAGGAGCGCGTTTGCAAGCAAAAACATCGGTTGCGCAAAGAGAAAACCTGTGCGATAATAATCAAACCATCATCAAACAAGGAAAGGCGGACCGCCCATGAAACAGATTGCCATGCTGATCAATGCCCGGGACACCCTGTCCCATATCCGGCCGGAGATTTACGGCCATTTTGCCGAGCACCTGGGCCGATGCATCTACGGCGGCATTTTCGTCGGGGAAGACAGTCCGGTTCCCAATGTCAACGGCATCCGCAGCGACGTCGCGGAAGCTCTGCGGCATATCCGGGTGCCGGCCGTCCGCTGGCCGGGCGGCTGCTTCGCCGAGGAATACCACTGGCGGGACGGGGTCGGCCCCAGGGAACAGCGCAAAAAGGTAGTCAACGTCAACTGGGGCGGGGTCGTGGAGGACAACTCCTTCGGCACCCATGAATATATGGAGCTGTGCCGGCAGATCGGCAGCAAGCCGTACATCAACGCCAACCTGGGCAGCGGCACCGTGCGGGAGATGGAGGAATGGGTCGAGTACGTCACCGCCGCCGGCACGCCGATGGCGGAGCTCCGGGCCGCCAACGGCCACCCGGAACCGTGGCAGCTGCCCTATCTGGGCATCGGCAACGAAAACTGGGGCTGCGGCGGGCAGATGACGCCGGAAACCTACGCGGCGGAATACCGCAAATACGCCTCCTTCTGCCGGGACCATCAGGGAAACCGCCTGCACCGCATCGCCTGCGGCCCGTCCTCGGCGGACTATCACTGGATGGAGGTCCTGATGCGGTCCCTGACCGGCACCGGCGGCGGCTGCGGGCTGGCCTGCGGCATCGACCTGCACTATTACACCATGCCGATCTGGCCGGAAATGGACTCCGCGACGGATTTTGACGACAAACTCCACTACGCCACGATGGATTCCGCCTTCTTCACCGACGAACTGCTGACCCGCCACACCGAGATCATGAACCGTTTCGACCCGGAGAACAAAATCGGTCTGGTCGTCGGCGAGTGGGGCTGCTGGCATCAGGTGGAACCGGGCACCAACCCCGGTTTCCTCTACCAGCAGAACGCCATGCGGGACGCCCTGGTGGCCGCCATCGAACTCAATATTTTCAACCGTCACAGCGGCCGGGTACGGATGGCCAACCTGGCCCAGACCGTGAACGTCCTGCAGTCCCTCCTGCTGACGGAGGGGGATAAAATGGTCAAAACCCCCACCTACCACGTGTTTGACCTGTACAAAGAGCACCAGGACGGCACTCTGGTCTACTGCTATACGGACGGTGACAAGGCGGCGGACGGGTACAAGGCGCCCATGATCTCCTCCTCCTGCTCGGTGAAAAACAGCGTCATGACCCTCACCCTGGCCAACTGCTCCCTGACCGAGGCGGCGCAGATCGACTGCGATGTCTGCCATTTCCCGGCGGACACCGTCCGCGCCAGGATCCTGACGGCCGACACCCACGCCTTCAACGACTTTGGCCATCCTGACGACGTCGTCATTCAGCCCTGGAAGGCGGAATGGCAGGACGGCAGGCTGAGCGTCGTTCTGCCGTCCTGCAGCGTGATGGAAATTACGCTGCGCAAAGCGTAAGCGGCTTTCAGCGAAAACAGCACCCGGGCGGGAATGCCTGAAAAGCATTCCCGCCCGGGTGTTGAACGTTATTCATCCGTTGCTCAGAAACCGAGGCTTTCCCCGATCAGGATCACCTTGATCCGCCCCGGGACGCTGGAACGGCGGGTGTATACGAACTGGCTGCAGATGCAGTCGCTGCCGTAGCAGTCGCCGCACCGGCCGGTCACGGCACAGGGGGTCTTTTTGTTCAGGCGCACGCAGTTGGGCGGGCAGGCATTGTTCCGGACGCGGGCCTCCGCCGCCTGGATATCCCGGACCACCTTGTTCATCCCGCAGAGCACCAGCACCTGCCCGGGCCCGTAGATCAGGAAGGCGACCCGGCTGCCGTGCCCGTCGATGTTGAACAGCTCGCCGTCCATGGTGATGGCGTTGGTGCTGGTCAGGAAGGTATCCGCGGTGATCAGGCGGGCGTTCATCTGCCGTTTTTCTTCCGGGGTTTTCGCCTCCGCCCGGTCGATGATGGTCAGTTTTTTGCGCTGCAGCGCGTCCATCAGCCCGCACTCGCTGAGGGTCATGGAGCCGCCCCAGCCGACGGAGGAGCCTTCGGGCATCAGCGACAGCGCGATGTCCGCCGCCTCCCGGGAAGTCGGCGCGTAATAGCCTGCCATCTGCCGCTTTTGAAGCCCCTTGATGATGGTCTTCGCCATGTTTTCATATGTCTGCTGAAGGGGTGTCATATCCTTTCCTCCTCTTTGGTTCATCAGCCGGTCACGTCCGGCACGGGTGTTTTTTTATCTTCCCGGAACAGGCTGCTGTGCCTGTAGCGGAGGAGCAGCAGGACGGAGCACAGCACCCACCCCATCGGGTAGGCCAGCGCCACCAGGATAAAATAAGTGTCCGTGCCGATGAACAGCAGTTTGGAAACCGCCAGATACAGCTGCCGGAACACCACGAAGGAGCACAGCATGATCACCGTGGGCGCCGTCGCGTCGCCGATGCCCCGGAGCGCCCCGGCGTAAATCTGATGGTAGCAGATGGTCAGGTAGAAGGGCGTCACGATGTGGATGAAGCGCACCCCGTACGCCACCACCTCCGCGTCCGGCGAAAACAGCCCCAGCAGCTGCCGGGCCCCCGCCAGCGCGATCACCGCCAGCAGCGCCGTGGCCAGCAGGCTGATCAGCATCGCCGTGTGGACGCTCGCCTTGGCCCGGTCCTTCCGGCCGGCCCCCCAGTTCTGGCCGACCATGGTGGTGGAGGACATGGCGATGGCCTGCACCGGAATCAGCACGAAGGCGTCCAGCTTATTGTACACAGAATATCCGGCCATGCACGCCGAGCCGAAATAATTGATGTAGGACTGGACAAACACGTTGGAAAAGGACGTGACGGCCGACTGGATGCTGGACGGCAGGCCGATGCGGAGAATGCCCTGCATGGAACTCCGGTCGATGCGGAGCTTATGCCACCGGATGCCGTAGGCCGCGTGCTCCCCGCTCAGCGTCCAGAGGATCAGCCCGGCGGAAATGACCTGCGCGATGACGGTCGCGTAGGCGACCCCCTCCACCTTCATCCCGAACCCCAGCACAAACAGCAGGTCCAGCACGGTATTCAGCAGCGCGGAGAGGATCAGGAAAACCAGCGGCCGCCGGGAATCGCCCACCGCCCGCAGGATCCCGGACCCCATGTTGTAAAACAGGATGCCGGCGATCCCCGCGAAATAGATCGTCAGATAGGTGCGCGCCTCCGGCAGCACATCCTCCGGCGTCTCCATGAAGCGCAGCATGGGTTCGACGATCAGCAGCCCCACCCCGGTGGCGATCAGGCTCAGGATGAACGTGACCGCGATGGTGGTATGCACCGCCCGGCTCAGCGCCTCGTCGTCATGCGCGCCGTAGCGCTGGGAAATGATGACAGACGCGCCTGTGGCCAGCCCCGCGCAGAAGCCCACCAC
>CAMJXZ010000039.1 GCA_946409855.1 uncultured Clostridia bacterium
TGCCGTAGGATGTGGTCGTCGAATAACCGTACATGGATCCGGTTCCCTGGATCGTCAGTACACCGCGGTCGTCCAGTTCCCACGTCAGGTCAGTACCGCATTCTCCGCTTTGCACTTCCGCCAGCGCGCCGGCGCAAAAAAGCGCCGCGCACACGATCATCAGCACGGTCAGTCCCTTCAGCACTGTCTTCATCGCCATATCCTCCATCACGTTTCAGCAGGTAGCGTTTTCATTTTATCACCATCCGTCGGGATCGGTCAATCATAAAACGCATCGCCCCCGCGTCCTGCCAGGGGACACGGGGGCGTCATTGTGTTTGATCGGAACCTTACAGCTTCGTCCCGCACTGGGGGCAGAACTTGGCGCCGGGGGCGACCTCCTGGCCGCACTGGGGGCAGACGGCGGAGGACTGGCCCTGTTTGGCGCCGCACTGGGGGCAGAACCGGGCGCCCGGGGTCAGGGGCTGGCCGCACTGGGGGCAGAAGCTCTGCGGGGCGGCGGGCTGGGCGGCCGGCTGCTGGACAGCGCCGTTCATCATCTGGCTCATCATCGCGGCGGCGCCGAAGCCGGCGCCCAGGCCGGCGGCGCCGTTCTGGTTGTTGGCGGCGTCCCGCATGGCGGCGGCGGCCTGGAACTGGGCGTACTTGCCGATGTCCCCCACCACGCCCATGCTGGTGCGCTGGTCCATGGCCTTTTCCACCTCTTCGGGCACGGTGATGTTTTCGATCACGAAGCCCGTCAGCTTGATGCCCAGGCTGTTCAGCCGGGGCGAGATGGTCGCCAGGGCGTAGCTGCTCAGCTCGTCATAATTGGCGGCCAGATCCAGCGCGGGGATCTTGCTCTGGGCGATGGCGTCGGACAGGCCGGAGACGATGACCCGCTTGATCTGCCCGGTGATATAGTCGGTGGTGTACAGGCCGTTGGTGCCGAACACCTCCTTGAGGAAGACCTTCGGGTCGGACACGGCGAAGGAATAGATGCCGTGGGCCAGCAGGCGGACCATGCCGAACTCGGCGTCCCGCATCATGACCGGGTTGCTGGTGCCCCATTTCTGGTCGATGAACTGCTTGGTGTTGATGAAGTACACTTCCGCCTTGAAGGGGGAATTGAAGCCGTACTTCCAGGCCTTGAGGGCCGTCATGATCGGCATGTTCTGGGTGGACAGCTCGTAGCGGCCGGGGGTGAACACGTCCGCCAGCTGGCCTTCGTTGACCATGATGGCCACCTGGCTCTCCCGCACGGTCAGCTGGGCGCCCATCATGATTTCCTTGCCGCCGCAGTCGTAGCGGTAGACCATGATGTTCTGGGACGGATCCTTCCATTCGATGACGTCAACGAACTGGCCGCGGATGAAATTGGTGAAAATACCCATATGCGTATCCTCCTTCGTATGTGTCAGGTCAGGGCGGCGTCAGTCAGACAGGCGACCGTCCGCGCCCCATCAACCATTATATCCAGATCCAGATAGTCCTTGATATCCTCGATGGTGCGCCGCACCGACCGGTCCATCCCCGCGAAATCGGCTTCTTCCTGCCGGGGGATGGCCAGAAGCCTGGCGCTGCGGCTGTTGATGAAGGTCATGTAATAATCAGCGTCCGGATCAGCCCGGTCGAAGAAATTCCTGCACAGGGCGCTTTCCAGCCGGTCCGTGCCGTAATGCCAGCGGCCGAACAGGTACCCTTCCCCCTGGGGGATCGACAGGTCCCACAGCCGGCAGGGGTGGGAAAGGCAGCCGTCCGTCCGGAGCATGCGGAACCAGCGGGGGACGATCTGCGGGTCCTTGAGGGAGCCGTTGAGCAGGTTGTGCACCAGCTCGGTGGTGACGATGCCCACCATGTCCCGCTGGGACACGGGTTCATCCGCGTAATCCGCGTGCAGCCGGTTGAGCAGGTGCTTGAGATCCCGCAGGGAGCCTCCCTGGTCCATATCCAGCGTGAACAGCGGGACCGCCGACCCCATGTCCGTCAGCAGACTGTACAGCCGCGCCTCCGCCTCCGTCCCGGGATAAACGCCCACGGCGTCAAAGCTTTCGGCCTGAATCAGCCGGGCGGCCTCGTCCGCGTCCGCCGTGAACAGCACGGGCGAAAAGTCGGCCTCCCGGGTGAAAATGGATGAAAACATCGCCTCGTCCTCCGACTCCGGCCGGACGACGAGCAGCAGCTTGTACATAGAATCCCTCCAAATTACAGGTTGCGGGAGTATTATACAGGATTCTCCCGCAAATTGCAATAGTCAGTACAAATGGAAACCAGAAAACACATGAGAGGCCGCTGCACGGCGTCATGCAGCAGCCCCCGCGGACCGGACCCGTCAGCGGTATGCCGAGGGACGCTGAAACCCGTCCGCCTTACAGCACCGCATACAAAAGCAGAAACAAACCGCTGAACAAAAGACTGCCCAGGCCGCACCATACCATCGCGGGCGACCAGGACCGCCCCTTTTCATCCCGCTGTTTTTTGTATTCGTACAGGGTTTCCGGTTCCTGATAGATCTTCCTGGTGGCAAACAGGGAATGAAGGGAAAAACGGCTGAAGGCATACCCCAGCGCGTCATAGGCCCCTTTGGACGCCGCGTAGCTCAGTCCGCCCAGGCCCGTCAGCACGATGCCCGGCACCAGAAAACAGTCGGAAAGGATGCCTGCCGCCGTTTTGCCGTCAGGGGCGGAAAACACGCCCCGGAGCAAGGCCATGCACAGGGCCGCCAGAACCGCGGCGGCCCCGTAAATCAGATATGCTCTTCGGGACGTATTCATCGCTTACTTCAGCACCTTTAAGTAATCCTGGTATTCTTTATCGTTGCAGTGCACGAAATGACCCGGTTTGATCTCCCGCATGGAGGGAAGATCGGTCGTGTAGTCATGCTCCGCCAGCGGATTGTACACGATGCGCCTGCGGTTTTTTTCATACAGCGGATCAGGCAGCGGAATGGCGGAAAGCAGCGCCCGGGTATACGGATGCAGCGGGTTCAGAAACAGTTCATCCGACGGCGCCAGTTCCACCATTTTGCCGAAGTACATCACCCCGATACGGTCCGAGAAATACTTGACGACGGAAAGGTCATGGGCAATAAACAGGATGGTCAGGCCCAGATCCCGCCTCAGGTCGTTGAGCAGATTGATCACCTGCGCCTGCACCGATACGTCCAGCGCGGACACCGGTTCGTCCGCGATGATCAGGTCCGGCTCCATGATGATGGCCCGGGCCACCCCGATGCGCTGGCGCTGGCCGCCGGAAAACTCATGGGGATAACGGCTGGCGTGCTCCCGGACCAGGCCCACCATTTCCAGCATCCGGTAGACTTTTTCGCTGATGACATGCTCGTCCCGTTCTCCCTGGATCTTAAGCCCTTCCGCGATGATTTCACGCACCGTCATGCGGGGATCCAGAGACGCGATGGGATCCTGATAGATCATCTGGATGCGGGTAACCATCTTGGTGTTCTTCGCCTTGCGCAGGGCGGCCTTCTGCTCTTTCAGAAGGGCGGGCTTTTCCGCCTCGGAAGCATGGCGCAGTTTTTCAGCGTATTCCTCTCTGCACGCGTTTACGTTGGCTTCCACAAACTCCCTGTCGCAGTTCTTCTGGTCATACCGGGCTGCCTTGATCTCCTTCTGCTGCGCGGCAATCACGTCATTCAGCTCTTTCTGCAGGCGCTCCCGTTCCTCGCCCTGGGCGCTTTGAAGCTTTTTTCCATACGTGTCCCGGGCCTTTTTGATCGCGTTCTGATAGGAACGGATCCCCGCGCCGATCCGTATGCCTTTGAAATAAACGTTGCCGGAGGTAGCGGTATACAGCTTAATGATGGTGCGGCCGGTGGTGGTTTTCCCGCAGCCGGACTCGCCCACCAGGCCGAACACTTCGCCCTTCTGAATATCAAAGCTCACATCGTCCACGGCTTTGAATTCCGAGCGGCCCGTTTTGAAGTACTGGCAAAGATGCTCTACCCGGAGCAGCGGTTCCTGGTTATTCTGCATGCTGCATCTCCCTCTTCTCGTTCATTCTGGCGATTCTGTCCTGTATCGCCTGGGGCGGCTCCACCTTTGGCGCGTCGGGATGCAGCAGCCAGGTGGCCGCGTAGTGGGTGTCGCTGATGCGGAACATAGGCGGCTGGCGCTCAAAGTCAATCTGCATGGCGTATTTATTCCGGGGCGCAAACGCATCGCCGGCCGGAGGGTAGATCATATTCGGCGGCGTGCCGGGAATGGCGTCCAGCTTTTCATTTGTATCCAGATCAGGCATGGAGGAAAGCAGCGCCCAGGTGTAAGGATGGGCGGAATGATAGAACACATCCTCCGCCGTGCCGTATTCGACGATTTTGCCCGCGTACATGACCGCGATTCTGTCCGCCATGTTGGCCACCACGCCCAGGTCGTGCGTGATGAAAATGACAGACAGGCGGCGCTCCCTTTTCAGGTCGTTGATCAGTTCCAGGATCTGGGCCTGGATGGTCACGTCCAGAGCGGTGGTGGGTTCGTCGCAGATCAGGATATCGGGGTTGGCGGCCAGCGCGATGGCGATGACAATGCGCTGCCGCATCCCGCCGGAAAACTCGAAGGGATACTGGTTATAGCGCTTCCGGGGCTCGGGGATGCCGACTTCCTCCATCAGCTTGATGGCCTTTTCCTTGGCCATGGATTTGGTGATCCGGTTCACCACGCCGGAAGCGTCCGCCTTTAGCGCGTCGATAAAAGCAACGGCCTCGGCTTCATAATCCCTTTCGTCCCGGCGGGCCAGCTCATCCCGGTAATGTTCGGCCAGCTGATCCAGCTGTTTTTGAATATCCCGCTTGACCGCTTCCAGATCGGTAATGGACTTGGGGGCCACTTCCCATTCCGGCGTCCTGCCCCGGCTGACGAGGCGTTCCCGCTTGGCCGTCTGGCCGGCAAACCGTTTTTCTTCTTTGGCGTTTTTCACGATGGAAGAGAAATACCGTTCGATTTCCGACTGCAGGGCGGTGGAGAACGTGTATGCCAGGGTATCCTTTTCAAGCTCCAGCCGGTCGATGGAGCTTTCGACTTCCTTGGTCAGCCTTTTCAGGGTTTCCCGGCATTCCTTCTTGTCCAGGCTGTCCCGGGCGAATACGGACCGGGCCTTTTCCAGATCGTAAACGCAGCGATCCTTCTGCGCATACGCCTGGCCGGCCGAATAACGCAGGCCCTCCTTGGCGTCGCTGATAAAGTCCAGCATGAAATGATCGTCCAGATACTTGCGCATTTGGGCGTTCATCTCATCGACAGAGCCCTGGGGCAGCGGCTGTCCGGAAAAAGTAAGATAATAGCCCATCGTAAAGAAGTTCGGCGCTTCTTTGGCAAGCGCTTCATGAAGGATTTCACCGGTTTTTTTCAGCAGCTCCCGAAGGAACCCATGATGATCCGCCCCGTTCCGGACAGCGGCGGGCAGTTTTTTCAGCAGCTCCCTGAGTTCTTCCGCCCGTTCTTTGACGACATAATCGTGCACCGACTGCTCCGAAAGGCGGTTGATGCGGCCCACCCTGTCCTTGATGTCCCTGGCCGCGTCCTTTTCCAGCTCGAAATCGAGCACGCCGATCAGGGTGGCGGCCTCTTCGGCGGCGTCGTGCGCTTTGTTGTAATCGCTCTCCAAAGCCAGATGCTTGTATTCAAACCGATTAAAATCCCTGATCTTGTGCTGGATGTCCTTTGCCTTGGCGGGATCGTCCGCGGCCAGAGCGGACGTCATGGCTTTGCTCAGGCGTTTGAGCGAGCCGTTCAGCGCCGCGCGGCTTTCCCGCTGGCGCGCCCTGCCTTTCAGGATCATGGCCTCGGTCAGCTGACGGCCGATCTTCACGATCGGGTTCAGGCTGCTCATGGGATCCTGGAAAATCATGGCGATTTTGTCACCGCGGATCTTGTGGAACTCATCTTCGGAAATCTTCAGCAGATCCTTCCCGTCATAAATGATTTCCCCGCCCTCGATCAGCGCATTGGGAGCCAGAATCCCCAGAATGGCCTTGGAAGTCACGGATTTGCCGGAACCGCTCTCGCCCACAATGGCCAGGGTTTCGCCTTTCATCAGGTCAAAGTCAATTCCGCGCACGGCCTGCACTTTGCCATTTGAGGTTTTGAATGATATTGTCAGGCCTTGCACCTGCAGCTTCTTATCCATATCAGTCTTCTCCTCTCGTGGTGGGGTTGAACGCGTCGCGCAGACCGTTTCCGAAGAGGTTGAAAGAAATCATCAGCAGGGAGAAAAACAGCGCGGGCCAGAACATGGCGTGGGGCGACGTGGTCATGGAACGCTGGCCCAGGCTCATGAGCTCGCCGATGCTGGTGCCCACAAATTCCGAAAGATTCACAATGCCCAGGTAGGTCAGGCTGGTTTCGGAGCCGATGACGCCGGGAATCATCATGGCGCAGGAAGTAATGATGGTCCCCAGGGAGTTGGGGAAGATGTGGCGGAACATCAGCCGCCAGTCACTGGCGCCCAGGGTACGGGAGGCCAGTACGTATTCCTGCCCTTTGAAACGGTAGAACTGTTTGCGCACCAGGGCCGCCATGCCGATCCAGCCGGTAGCGATATAGGCGAACAGGAACGAGGGCACCGTACCTACTTTCTGCGCCAGATGCAGCTGGAACAGCGTGGTAGCCACAATGAACGGGATGCCGGAAAGCACATCGGAAATACGCTCCATCACCATATCGACAGCGCCGCCGTAATAGCCTTCAACCGCGCCGTAGATGGTGCCGAGCACAAACCGGATCACCGATACCAGAATCGCAAACACCAGCGAGAACCGCGCGCCCATGCCGATGGCGCAGAACAGGTCCTGGCCTTTTTCATTCGTCCCGAAATAATACTGGGGCGCATGTCCGTTGACATACTGGTAATAGTTATAGTATTCAACCCGGCACTGTACCGCGCCGGATTTGCGCGCCGAGTAGATGTAGCTGCCGTTGTCCCCGGCAATGCGGATGGAATGATAAGGCGCGCCTTCGGCTGCGGCGGCGGTGCAGTAAGCGGGGATGAAAGCGCCGTTTTCATCCTTGACGGCGGTTCCTTTATTATCCTTCACCTGATACCAGATGTTCGGGTTGTTGCTGATCCCCTGGATGTCCTTGGGGTCCACATAAGGATAGATCACCTGCAGGCCGGTTCTGTCCTGCCATGCCTGTATTTTTTCAAAGTCCTCATAGGAGAAAACCATGTACACCAGGCCGATTTCAAAATACTTGTTGGTCCGGATTTTGTAGGTGGCGTTTTCCACCATCTTTCCGCGGCTTTTCACCTGCTTGACCTGTTTGCTCAGAATGCCCAGCACGGGGTCGTGCCCGGTTTCCTCGGCGATCCCCTTCCAGTAATCCATGGAAGCGTCGTTCTGACTGTCATGCGTCACGGCGCCGTTGAACAGGCTCCAGCCCTTTTCAGCCAGCGCTTCCACATAGGGCGGCGCGTTTACGTACCGCTTGTCAATCTCGCGCACGTCGTACGGGGAGATCAGGGGGGACAGCACCGCGAACAGCGCCAGAAACAGCAGGATATAAGCGGCCACCACAGAAGACTTGTTCTTCTTGAAGCGCAGCATGGCGTCAAAGAAATAGCTCCTGTTTTTGGTTTCCAGCTTCTGATCGTGCAGGTTCGCGTCCTGCTGCACAAAAACGAATTTTTCGCGGGGAATAGGCTCAAACTGATTATCCACTTCGCTTTTCCTTCCTTTCCCCAGTTATTTGCGCGAACCCATGCGGATGCGCGGATCGATCAGGCCGTAGCTGATGTCCACCACAATGCCCGCTGACAGGCCCACGGCGGTGTAGAATACGGTCAGAAGCATGAACATATTATAATCGCGCCCGTTGATGGAATTGATATAGAGGCTCCCGACGCCGGGCACGGCAAAGATCGATTCAATGATCAGGGAACCGGACATGATTCCGATAAATTCACCGAAAATCATA
This sequence comes from uncultured Clostridia bacterium, assembly GCA_946409855.1. Lineage (GTDB taxonomy): Bacteria > Bacillota > Clostridia > Christensenellales > Aristaeellaceae > UBA4246. Next base: position 7,908 of record CAMJXZ010000039.1, read on the forward strand.
GGAAGCACCACCACCATGCAGTTCTTCAAAGCATGGCGTACGGTGGCCTGGCCTTTCGTCAGGCCTTTGGTCCGGGCCAGCAGCATAAATTCGCTGGTAAGAACTTCCGTCAGTTCCGCCCGGGTTGTGCGGGTAAACCCGGCGATCACGCCGAAGGACAGGCTCAGCACCGGCGGCATCATGCTGACGAACATGCTCCAGTCCAGATAATTCCTGCCGGAATTCATCAGGAACGGAAAAACGCCCCATTTGTACGAAAGAAAATACTGAATCAGGAAAGCGTACACAAAGGAAGGCACGGAAATGACCACCATGGTCAGGGTGGAAATCAGATGGTCAATGATGGTATTTTTCTTCAGCGCCGCCCAGATCCCCAGGCTGATGCCGATGGGAATGGACAGCAGGATGGAATAGATGTTCACGATCATGGTGGCGGGCAGCTTATCCATGAAAATGGCGGCTACATCCTGGCCGAAATACAGCTTGTCGGACACGCCCCAGTCCCAGCGGGTAAAGATATCCCGCAGGAAAATGCCGAACTGCACCAGGTAGGGCTTATTGTACCCCATCGCTTCCCTTCGGGCCAGGATGACCTTTGTATGGGGATCCTCGGCGGGAAGCTGTACAGGCGGCAGCATCCTCACAAGCACAAAGCACATGCAGGTGATGATGAGCAGCGTCATCAGCATCAGCAGGATTCTTTGTACGGTATATTTCAGCATTCGTTACCATTCCTCTCCACGCGCATCCCGCGCAATTCATGCGAAAGATACAGTAATATCTTGCCGGGGGTCAAAGGCCCCCGGCAAGATATGTCTCCTTCCGGCTGTGCTTCCACAGCCGTTACACGGTGTTATGCAATTAGTAGCTCAGCGTGCCGTCGGGCTGGGAATCCACGAATTCCTTCCATTCGGCTTCGTCATAGTTGTAGCGGTCATACTGGATGCCGCCGCGGATCATGACGGGGTTGTATTCTTCCACCACGTGGAAAATCTGCTGGCTCAGCAGGGAAGCGCCGGCATCCTGCAGCATGGGCAGATAGTCATAGGTGCCCAGCACGGTGGTTTCGATGGCGGCCAGGATGTTCAGACGGGTATCCACGTCAGCCTGGTCGGCGCCGAAGTTGTATTCCTTTTCGCCGATCGTAATCGTCTTGCCGTTCAGCGCGTCAGACCAGTTGTACAGGGTGGTGGTCAGTTCTTCGCCGGCCACGTTGATGGTCAGTTCCACCTTCGTGGCGTCAAACCACTTGGCGTCGTAAGCGTAGGCGGGGTTCACATAAAGGTCGGTCAGACTAAAGGGGTTGAATGTGGAGCCGCTCCAGCCGCCCAGAACGGTATCGGACAGACCGGCGCGGATCTTGTTGCTCCAGTCGTTGCCGTAGGGCGCGGACTGCACGAACTGTACTTTGCCGGCGAAAGGAGTGCCCTCGGTCACGGCGGCCATCTTTTCGTTCAGATAGGCGATCGTGCGGTCCATGAAGGAAGAGGCGGAGGAAATGGCATATTCGATCTGCACGGTCTGGTCGCAGATACCGTCATTGTCCGCGTCGGTGATGTAACCGGCAGTCAGCGCATCCTGGAACGCCGCCTGATAGAATTCCTTGGCAGCGACGGGATCATAACCGGTGATGGAAGCGGCGGCTTCGTCCAGGGAGGCGAAATCGGCCGGGTTCACGCTGTAAGCGTTGCACAGCGCCTGCTTGGCCTGGTCGGTATCGCGGTAGCGGGAACCGGTCTCCGGATCGAACAGGTAGGCAGTGCCGATGATGCCGTAGCCGCCGGAACGGGCGGGAGACACGGTGGCGGCAAAGTCTTCCTTGTCATAGGTCAGCGCCACGGCCTTGCGGAAGTTCAGCACGGTCATGGTCTGCAGATCGATCTTTTCAGCGTCGAAATCAGCGGCGGCTTCGCGCTCGTTGATCACGTCCTTGTACCCGTTGAGGATCAAGAAGAAGATCGTGGAGCCGGGGGTGAAGTAGGTGTAATCGCTGTTGCGGTAGGAAGCGAAGTCTTCCGCCTGCAGGCCGTAGCCCATCAGCAGGCCCTTGAGGAACATCAGCTTCCGGGTCGCGGCTTCCGCCACAACCTGGGTATCGATTTCATCGGTCATGTACATGTTGTAGGTTTCGCCGTCTTCGGGGTCAACATACACATGCTTGCCGTCCTTGTAGCCGTACCAGTTTTCGTTGCGGACAAAGTGCATGTTCTTATCGGCCTCGTAGTTCACCAGCTTGTAGGGGCCGTAGGAGGAAGTGGTTTCCACGGAGGTGTTGTAGGTGGAGGTGAAGGTATCGCCGGTGGGCTTGAGGTTGGCTTCGTACAGGTCTTCCTTGACGATCCAGTTGCCGCCCAGGCCGTACAGCAGATAGAACCCGGTCAGGCTCTTGGACAGAACCAGGGTGATCTGGTATTCGCCGGTCTTGTACACGCCCACATTGGCAAAGTCCATGCCGGTGGGATACACGGTGGCGGTGCCCAGATAAGCGCTCTGATAGGCCTCATACGGCGTGCCGTTGGCCAGGTAGTTGTCATACAGATACTTACCGGACACATAGTCTTCCGGCTGGCCCTCTTCCACGGCGGGGTCACGGATGGGGGTTTCGTCAAAGATGGATACGAAGCCCTTGCCGTCTTCGGTCTTGATGCCCCAGAAGCCGTCGATGTCCACATACAGGTCTTCCAGCTTGCCGCCCGCGGCCAGGAATTCGTCCACGGTCTTTTCCATCGCGCCGTCGTAAGCGGAGTCGCCCTGGTTGGCGTATTCCTTCGCGCCGGCAATGGACAGGTCGCCGTCATAATAGTCGGTAGCGCGGTAGTTCTTCAGCTGAGGATCCAGCAGCCGCTTCATGGAGTACACATACGTGTCCGCGTTGATGGGCGTACCGTCTTCCCAGACGCATTCGGGATTCAGGTCGATGGTATAGGCATAGCCCTTGGTGGCGGATTCGGGAATCTTGAATTCCGGATGCTCCGCCTTCACCTGCTCGGTCACGTCCACGGGCATGTCAGCGGCCATTTCGGGCACGATCACATAACCGGCGTACGGTTCCTTGCCCTCGATGGGGTGCAGGGCATCGTTGAACACGAAGGAATACAGACCGACGCGCAGGAAATCAGCGGGATAGGCGTCATCGGTGGTCTGGTAGGTGTGGGGATTCCAGTTGGTGGCCAGGGTGGACACGGAATCCTTGTAGATGTATTTGCCGGCTTCGCCGGTCAGCTCAGTGGTAATCTCCTCTGCGGGCTCTTCCGCAGCGGGTTCCTCCGCCAGAGCCAGCCCGGACACGGTCAGTGCCAGAACCAGCAGCATTGCCAGGAACTTCTTCATGGGTTTTCCTCCTTTAAAAAATACATTTCCTCCCCGGAGAGAGGCTTTTCGAGCGAATTATAGCATTCATCCCTTCTTTTGTCAAATATGACGGAAAATTTATCATATTTCGTCAGATCGCGGAAATTTGAGCGTTTTTGGATCTTTCGGCAGAAAATGCTTCCATTATTTCGATATTTGTGGTATAATGAAATGTGCGGTATTATGGGCCGCCCGAACACAGATCACGGAGGATTATCCATGCCAGAAGAAGATCAGGTTATCAATACAGCCGTTACCGGCGAAACATATGACGCTTCCCAGATTCAGGTGCTGGAAGGCCTGGAGGCCGTCCGCAAGCGCCCGGGCATGTACATCGGCTCGACCGACGTGCGGGGCCTGCACCACCTGGTCTACGAGATTGTGGACAACGCCATCGACGAGGCGCTGGCCGGCTTCTGCGACCACATCCAGGTGCTGATCCACCCGGATTCCTCCGTTTCCGTCCGGGACAACGGCCGCGGCTTCCCGGTGGACGACCATCCCAAGCTGCACCGCCCGGCGGTGGAGGTCTGCATGACGGTGCTGCACGCCGGCGGCAAGTTCGGCGGCTCGGGCTACAAGGTGTCCGGCGGCCTGCACGGGGTGGGCGCCAGCGTGGTCAACGCCCTGTCCAGGAAGCTCAGGGTGGAGGTGTCCACCGGCGGCAAAGTGTACGAGCAGGAATACACCCGCGGCAAGATCGACTACGACCTGCGGGTGACCGGCGATACGGACAGTACCGGCACCTACATCCGCTTCTGGCCGGACATCCGTTCGGAGGAAAACCCGGAGGGCATCTTCGACCCCGGCATCGATTTTGACTACGCCACCCTGAAGACCCGGCTGCGGGAAATGGCCTTCCTCAACAAGGGGGTCCGGATCACCTTCCGGGACGAGCGCGAGGGGATGGAGCAGGAGAACGTCTTCCACTACGAGGGCGGCCTGCGGGAGTTCGTCAAATACCTCAATAAAAACAAAGAGGTGCTCTTCCCCGAGCCCATCTACGTCGAGGGCGTCAAGAACATGGTGATGGTGGAAGTGGCCATGCAGTACAACGACAGCTACTCCGACAGCATCTTCTCCTTCGCCAACAACATCCACACCCCCGAGGGCGGCACCCACCTGACCGGCTTTATCCAGGCCCTGACCCGGGCGGTCAACGACTACGGCCGCCGCTACAAGATCCTGAAGGACGCGGACGCCAACCTCAAGTCCGACGACGTCAAGGAAAGCCTGGCCGCCATCGTGTCGGTCAAGCTGCCCGAGCCCCAGTTCGAGGGGCAGACCAAATCGAAGCTGGGCAACAGCGAGGTCCGCAGCATCGTGGACAGCCTGGTCTCTGAGCACCTGACCACCTTCATGGAGGAGAACCCCGCCGTCTCCCGTATCATCCTGGACCGCTGCCTGGGCGCCGCCCGCGCCCGGGAGGCCGCCCGCAAGGCCCGGGAGCTCACCCGGCGCAAGAGCGTCCTGGAGTCCGGCTCCATGCCGGGCAAGCTGGCCGACTGCTCCGAGCGGGATCCGGCCAAGTGCGAGATCTTCATGGTGGAGGGCGACTCCGCCGGCGGCTCCGCCAAGTCCGGCCGGGACCGGCATTTCCAGGCCATCCTGCCCCTGCGCGGCAAGATCCTCAACGTGGAAAAGACCCGCATGGACAAGATGCTCATGAACCAGGAAATCAAGAACATGATCACCGCCTTCGGCTGCGGCATCGGGGAGGATTTCAACATCAGCAAGCTGCGCTACCACCGCATCGTCTGCATGACGGACGCCGACGTGGACGGGGCGCACATCCGCATCCTGATGCTCACCTTCTTCTACCGCTACATGCCCGAGCTCATCAAGCAGGGCTACGTCTACAGCGCCATGCCGCCCCTGTACAAGGTGACCAAAGGCAAGCAGGAATGGTACGTGTACGACGACGCGGAGCTTCAGAAAAAGCTCGACGAGATCGGCCGGGATTCCAAGCCCGAGATCCAGCGCTACAAAGGCCTGGGCGAAATGAGCTCCGAACAGCTCTGGTCCACCACCATGAATCCCGAGACCCGCACCATGAAGCAGTTCACCCTGTCGGACGCCATCGCGGCGGACGAGGTCTTTTCCCTGCTGATGGGCGACAAGGTGGAGCCCCGGCGGGATTTCATCATCCAGAACAGCAAGATGGTCGCCGACCTGGACCTGTGACCCCGGAGGCTGCGGATGAAAAGAAGTGTTCTGACCCGGCTCGCTTCCCTCCTTTTGTGCGCGCTGCTGATCGCGCCTGCCGCCCAAAGCGAAAGCCTGGCGGCGGAAAACGGCGTACAGCTGCTTTTGTCCCAGGCGCTCTCCCTGTGCGCCATGATGGACGCCTGCGCGGATGAGCCCGCCTACGTCCGGCTGTACGAAGGAGACGGCGCGGCCAAAGCGCAGATCGCCCGGATCGGCGCGCAGGACTGGACGGCCCTGGAGGGAGCCCGGCTGTACATCATCAAAGAAAAGCTGTTCTCCGTTTATCTTTCCGCCTCCTCCGTCGATTACGGCGCGCTGAGCGGGCCCGTCCGGGACAAGCTGCGGGACGGCATTCCCCCTTCGGTCCTCAGCATGGGCGCCAGCGGCGAGCTCGAAGGGTTCAGCGCGGCGGCCTCGGCCCTGCGCTGCGGGAAAGTGTTTTTCGCGTACGGGGCGCGGGTGCCCCGCTGGTGCCTGATGCACCTGACCTTCCGGGGCGAATACGACGCGCTGTGCTCCTTTGTCAGCACCGAGGACGGCGTCGTTTCCGCCTATCTGATGCCCGCCGAGAAAGACAGCCTGTCCCGGACCATCCGGATGCTGACCTACACGGGCGTCCCCCAGAGCGAACTGTTCGAATCTGTTCCGGTTGATATCGATCCCTGACCCGGATCTCCTGAAAGGATACGCAAAATGGCCAGTGAAATCAAAGACCGGCTGATGCCGGCCGACCTGGAAACCGAAATGAAAACCTCGTTCATCGCCTACGCGATGGCGGTCATCATCAACCGCGCGCTGCCCGATGTGCGCGACGGGTTAAAGCCCGTGCACCGCCGGATCCTGTACGACATGAACGAGCTGGGCATGACGCCGGACAAGCCCTTCCGCAAATCCGCCCGCATCGTGGGCGACGTGCTGGGCAAGTTCCACCCCCACGGCGACGCCTCCGTGTACGACGCCATGGTCCGCCTGGCGCAGGATTTCTCCATCCGCTACCCCCTGGTGGAAGGGCAGGGCAACTTCGGCTCCGTCGACGGGGACGGCGCCGCCGCCATGCGTTACACCGAAGCCCGCATGAGCAAAATCTGCACCTACATGATGCAGGATATCGACAAGGATACCGTCGATTTCATGCCCAACTTCGACGAAACGCTGATGCAGCCCACGGTGCTGCCCGCGCGCTTCCCCAACCTGCTGGTCAACGGCGCGAGCGGCATCGCGGTCGGCCTGGCCACCAACATCCCGCCGCACAACCCCGGCGAGGTCATCGACGGCGTGATCGCGCTGATTGACGACCCGGCCATGACGTGCGAGCAGCTGATGAAGATCATCCCCGCGCCCGATTTCAAAGCATGTACCTTGATGGTGTAGTTTGCAATATCACCGCCAGCTGCAAACTTCTCCAGGGCAAAGGCGTTCTCCCTGGCAGCCCTGGCAAATTCCTTCAGCACCTCCAGGTAAAGCTGCGGGCTGCCCATGGCCTGGGCGGCTTTCTCTGTCTCTATGCCCTCTATCTTCGGCAGAGGCTGACTGTCTTCTTTAGACACCGCCCCCTCTTTTTCTATCAGCTCGGCGGGCAGGAAACGCTCCACCAGTTCTTCCAGCAGTTCCGGGTCAACGGGCTTCAGCAGGTACTCGGCAAAGCCCTGCTGCAGATACATATCCCTGGCGCCGATGACGTTGTTGGCAGTCATGGCAATCACCGGCACCTTCGGGCGGCA
>CAMJXZ010000040.1 GCA_946409855.1 uncultured Clostridia bacterium
CCGGACGGAACGTGCCGGTGTCAGAAATTCCTGATTTTTCCCTCAATTTCTGCTTGCAAAAGCGGCGGCGTCATGTTATAATCTTTTTTGCGGCTCATAGAGCGCCAGTTTATGAATCCGCGACAGCCTTCGATACGAAAGAGGTGAAAATGGCATGAAAGAGAAGATCCACCCCAAGTACAACAAATGCATCGTTCGCTGCGTTTGCGGCGCGACGTTCGAGACCGGCTCCACCAAACCGGAACTGCGTGTCGAAATTTGCGCTCAGTGTCACCCGTTCTACACCGGCAAGCAGAAGCTGGTGGACAGCGGCGGACGTGTCGATCGTTTCAAGAAGCGTTTCGGCATTTGACCGACAGAAAAGAAGCCGGCTTGGATCAGGTCGCGCTTCTTTTTTACATTCCGGCAGAATATGTCAAAACGATGGCGGCCTAAAGATTTTTCTTCTGCCGCCTGAAAGGAGGATGCACAGCGGGATCACCGCTGTCAAACCAGTATGAGTGTACAGAACGAACAGAAAAACACCCTTCAAAGGCCGGTCGATATCGGCGGCCAGGCAGTCCTGGAGGGCGTCATGATGAAAGGGCCCCAGGCCGTCGCCATCGCCGTGCGCCGGCCCAACGGGGACATCGTCGTCAAGCGGGACACCTATGAGCCCCTGAGCAAAAAGCATCCGTGGATGGGCAAGCCCTTCATCCGCGGGGCGGTCAGCTTTTTTTCCATGCTGGGCCAGGGCATGAAGGTGCTGGACGCCAGCTCCCAGATGCTGGGCGCGGCCGAGGAGGAACCTTCCAAGTTTGAGCTCTGGCTTTCCAGAGTGCTGGGCAAGGGCGTGGACAAGGTGGTCATGGGGGTCGCCATCGTGCTGGCGGTGGCCATGTCCCTGGGGCTTTTCGTGCTGCTGCCCAACCTGCCCACCCGCTGGCTCACGGAGGCCGGCTGGTCGCCCCTGGCGGTGAACCTGCTGTCCGGCCTGATCCGGACGCTGCTTTTGATCACCTACATCTGGGCGGTCGGCAAGGTGCCGGATATGAAGCGGACCTTCCAGTACCACGGCTCGGAGCACAAGACGGTCTACTGCCATGAGCACGGCCTGCCCCTGACGCCGGAAAACGCCCAGAAGTTTTCCCGCCTGCACCCCCGGTGCGGCACCAGCTTCCTGCTGATCACCTTCATCCTGTCGATCCTTCTGTATACCACGATTGACTACATCGTCCTGGCGCTGACCGGGTATAATCTGTCTTCCAATTACCTGATCAAGGTTCTGAGCCGCCTGGTGCTCCTGCCCCTGGTGACCGGGGTCAGCTATGAGGTGCTCAAGGGACTGGCCCATTCGGAGAGCGGCGTCTGCCGCACCCTGCGCTGGCCCGGCCTGCAGCTGCAGCGCCTGACCACCCGGGAGCCGGCGGACGATATGTGCGAGGTCGCCATCACCGCCATGGACGCCGCCCTGAACGGCCTGCCCGAAGGGGAAAAGACGCCGGAAGGCTGGGTGATCCTGCACGAATTCCGGGTGCCGGAGCACGCATGACCGTACGGGAAGCGCTGCGTTACGCGGAAGAAACACTGCGTTCCGCCGGGGTGCCCGATGCCCGGCTGGACGCCGAATACCTGCTGGCCGGGGTGCTGGACGCGCCCCGGCTGCTGGTCGTTGCCAGCGGGGAAACGCCCCTGACGTCGCAGCGGACGGAGCAGTTTTTTGACCTGGTCGCCCGCCGCGCCGGGCGGGAGCCGCTGCAGTATATCCTGGGCAGCCAGCCCTTTATGGGCTGTTCTTTTTGTGTGGACGAAAGGGTGCTGATCCCCCGGCAGGACACGGAGGTGCTTTGCGAGCAGGCGCTGCTCTGCGCCCCGGAACAGGGCGCCGTGCTGGACCTGTGCACCGGCTCGGGCGCCCTGGCGGTGGTAATCAAAAAAGCGCTGCCTGACCTCCGTGTCTATGGGTCGGACATCAGCGCCGGCGCTTTGTGCCTTGCCCGGCGGAACGCCGCCGAAAACGGCGTATCGGTCGAATTCCGGGAGGGAGACCTGTTTGCGCCCTTTGCGGGGATGCGTTTTTCCATGATCGTGTCCAACCCGCCCTATATCCCGACGGGGGACCTTTCCTCCCTGCAGGAGGAGGTAAAGCGCGAGCCGTCCCTGGCGCTGGACGGCGGCGCGGACGGCCTGTCCTTCTACCGGCGGATCGCTTCGCAGGCGCCCGGATACCTGGAACGGGACGGTGTTCTCCTCCTGGAGATCGGCTGCGACCAGGCGGAAGCCGTCGGCGGATTGCTGACGGCCGCGGGCTTTTCCGCGCCCCGGGTGGTGCGGGATCTGGCCGGTCGGGACCGCGTGGTGACCGCCCGCCTGTCCGGGGAGGAAGGCCATGTTTGAAAAGCATTTTGAGGCGCTGTGCGCCCGGCATGAAGAGCTCCTTCTGGCCTCCCACCAGAACGAAGTGATCCTGGACCCGCCCCGTTACCGGCAGGTGCTGCGGGAGCTCAGCCGGCTGGAGCCCGCCGTCAGGGACTGGGCGGCGTACAGAAAGATTCTGTCCGACATCGCGGGGGCGGAGGAGCTCCGCCAGGACCCGGACCTGAAGGAGGAAGCGGCGGCGGAGCTTGCCCGGCTGGAAGCGGGGAAAGCCGCGCTGGAACAGACCCTCCGGCTGTACCTGATCCCCCGGGACGAGGACGACGACCGCAGCGTGATCATCGAGATCCGCCCGGGCGCGGGCGGGGAAGAGGCCGCCCTGTTTGCCGGGGTGCTGACCCGGATGTATTACCGCTACGCGGAGCGCCACGGCTTTAAGACGGAGGACATCAGCGTCAGCCGCACGGAGCTGGGGGGCGTTAAGGAAGCGGTCTTCTCCCTGGTGGGGCTGGGCGCCTTCGCCCGGATGAAGTATGAAAGCGGCGTGCACCGCATCCAGCGGGTCCCGGTCACGGAAACGGCCGGGCGGATCCACACCAGCACCGCGACCGTCGCCGTACTGCCCGAGGCGGAGGATGTGGAGGTCAGCATCCAGCCCGACGAGATCCGGATCGACACCTACCGTGCCTCCGGCCACGGCGGGCAGTACATCAACCGGACGGACTCCGCCGTGCGCATCACCCATCTGCCCACCGGTCTGGTCGTCACCTGCCAGGACGAAAAGAGCCAGACCAAGAACAAGGAAAAGGCCATGAAGGTCCTCAAATCCCGGCTGTATCAGCTGTACCGCAGCGAAAAGGACGCCGCCTACGCCGAAAAGCGGCACAGCCAGGTGGGCACGGGGGAGCGCAACGAGCGCATCCGCACCTATAATTTTCACGAAAGCCGGGTGACGGACCACCGCGCCGGGCTGACGCTGTACAAGCTGGACGCAGTCCTGGACGGGGATCTGGACGAGATCATCGACGCCCTGACCGCGCAGGAGCAGACCGGGAAACTGAAGGAACTGAAGCTGTAAGGATACGGTACGGCCCTGCAGCCCACAGGATAGAAGGTATGAACCATGGAGACTGAAACCAGGGTGCTTCCCCCCACGGAGGAAGCGCTTGAACTGGCCGCCGCCCTTCTGCGTCAGGGGGAGCTGGTGGCCTTTCCTACGGAAACGGTGTACGGCCTGGGGGCCAACGCGCTGGATCCGCAGGCTGTGCTGCGCATTTTTGCCGCCAAGGGCCGGCCGGCGGACAATCCCCTGATCGTGCACATCTGGGACAAGGCGCAGCTGGCGGACCTGTGCGAGGTATCGGCGGACGCGGAAAAGCTGATGGACGCCTGCTGGCCGGGGCCGCTGACGATCCTGTGCCCCAAAAAAGCTCTGGTGCCCGACGAGGTGACGGCGGGCCTTCCGTCCGTCGGCATCCGGATGCCGAGCCATCCAGCGGCCCGGGCGATGCTGCGGCGATGCGGCCTGCCCGTCGCGGCGCCCAGCGCCAACCTCTCCACCCGCCCCAGCCCCACGACGGCTGCCCACGTGTTGGAGGACATGAACGGCCGTATCCCCCTGATCCTGGACGGCGGCCCCTGTGAGGTGGGGCTGGAATCCACCGTGCTGGACATGACGGGGGACATGCCCGTCGTGCTCCGGCCCGGCGCCGTGACCCCGGAGATGATCCGGGACATCGTCGGCTCCGTCCGCGTGGCGGACAGCGTGATGCGCCCCCTGCGGGAAGGGGAGGCCGCTCCTTCGCCCGGGATGAAGCACAAGCACTACGCCCCCCGGGGGCATCTGACGATCCTCAAGGGAAAAAGGGAGGACGTGATCCGGGAGATCATCCGCCGCTACGACGCAAGCGAGAACGCCGTGATCCTCGCCTCCACCGGGAATGTGCCCGCCTACGGCGGCCGCCGGGTGATGGACATGGGGCCGGACCTTTCAGCCGCCGCCCACAACCTGTTTTCCCTTCTGCGCCGGGCGGACGGCCTGGGCATCGCCCGGCTGTACGCGGAGGCCGTTTCGGACGGCGGCGTCGGCCTGGCGGTGATGAACCGCATGGCCCGGGCCGCCGGGTTCGATATCGAGGAAGCGGGGACGGAGGGCCTGCCTTCCTGCCCGCCCCAAACAGAATAGCGCCGGGAAGCGCCCGGAGCCGCCGCGGATTTTTTGTCCCGCGGCGGCCTTTTTGGGCTTTCCGGAAGGTTTTTTCAGAATCCCTCTCCCTTCAGTGATTTTCCCGTTGAAATTTTCCGGCCGATCGCATATAATAGAACGTAGCAATCCCATAAGGGCAAAGGGGGAATTGACTGCTTGTTTCCCGGGTTTACCGAGGATACGGTCCGCTTTCTGCTGGATATCCGCTTTCATAACAACAGAGCGTTCATGGAAGCTCACCGCGATGAATACAAAAAAATCGTGCAGGAGCCTTTTTTTGCATTGATTGACGAGCTTGGCCCCGTCATGCGTCAGATCGACCCGGACATGGAGATCCGGCCGCAGAAGGCGCTTTCCCGCATTTACCGGGACACCCGCTTCAGCGCCGACAAGTCCTCCTACCGGGATCATCACTGGTTCGCCTTCCGCCGCGCGGGGATCGACCGCGCCGGCCAGCCGTTTTTCTGGTTCGAGTTCGGGCCCGACCGGCTGAGCTGGGGCGCCGGCATGTGGGGCGAAAACCGGGAGGCGATGAACGCCCTCAGGCGCCGGATCGTCAGCGACCCGGAGGGGGTCGCGGAGGTTTTGGCGGGGTGTGAAAAGCACCGGCTGGCCTGGGGCGGGGACCCGATGCGCCGGCTCAAAATCCCGCCGCAGGTGCCGGAGCCGCTGGCCCCGCTGTACCGGTGCAAAAACCTGTTTTTCGAACACCCCCATCCGCGCTATGAATGGGCCTTTTCCGGGGACATCGCCGCGCGCGTCGCCAGGGACTACCGGGCCCTCCGGCCCGCCTGGCAGCTGATGCAGGACATGGTCCGGGACGCCGCGGCGGAAGCGCCGGGCGCGGAGCCCGTCAGGCGTTATACAGATGATACGGAGGATCTATGGACATCATAAAACTCAAAAGCGGTTCCGACATCCGGGGAACCGCGCTCGGCAGCGCGCCGGAGCTGACCGGGGAGCTGGCCGCCCGTCTGGCCGCGGGCTTCGCCGCCTGGCGCCGGGATGCGGGCGCGCCGCTGGGCACGGTCGCCATCGGGCGGGATTCCCGGGTCACCGGGGAAGCGCTTCTGAACGCCGCCGCGGACGGTCTGCGCGCCATGGGCGTCAACGTCCTGGACTTTGGCCTGTGCACCACGCCGGCCATGTTCATGTGCCTGATCACCGAAGGCTTTTCGCCGGACGCGTCCCTGATGATCACCGCCAGCCACCAGCCGATGGAAAAGAACGGCATCAAATTCATCCTGCCCCACGGGGGCGTGAGCTCCGCGGAGCTGGATGAAATCATCCGCCGGGCGGAAACGGCGGAGCTTCCCGAAGAAAAGACCGGGACGCTGACCAAAATGGACTTCCTGCCGGCCTACCAGACCTTTCTGCAGGGACGGATCCGGGAAGCCCTGGGGGCGGATATCGCCAAGCCCCTGCTGGGCCTGCACGTGATCGTGGACGCCGGCAACGGCGCCGGCGGCTTTTACGCCGGCATGCTGGAGGAGCTGGGCGCCTGGATCGAGGGCAGCCAGTTCCTGGACCCCGACGGCACCTTCCCCAACCATATCCCCAACCCCGAAAACCCGGAGGCGATGGCGTCCCTGAGCAGTGCGGTCAAGCAGTACGGCGCGGACCTGGGCGTGATTTTCGATACCGACTGCGACCGGGCGGCCATCGTGGACCAGACCGGCCGGCCCATCAACCGCAACCGTCTGATCGCGCTGGTTTCCGCGATCCTGCTGGAAAAGCAGCCCGGCGCCACCATCGTGACCGATTCCGTCACCTCTTCGGGCCTGGCGCAGTTCATCAGCGAATGGGGCGGCGTCCACTACCGCTTCAAGCGGGGCTACCGCAACGTCATTGACGAGGCGATCCGCCTGAACGAGGCCGGGGTGGACTGCCCGCTGGCCATCGAAACCAGCGGCCACGCCGCCCTGCGGGAGAACCACTTCCTGGACGACGGCATGTACCTGGCCACCCTGCTGATCGCGGAGGCCATGCGCCTCAAGCAGGAAGGCAAGGAGCTTTCTTCCCTGATCGCCGACCTGCGGGAGCCGAAAGAAAGCGTCGAACTGCGCCTGCCGCTGTCCTCCGATGACAACGTCCTGCTGGCGCACCGGATCATCGACCGGGCGATGGACAGCGCGGCCTTTGCCCGCGGCCTGCGCATCGCGCCGGACAACCGGGAGGGCATTCGCATCAACTTTGACCTGGACGGCGGGCTGGAAAACGGCTGGCTCCTGCTGCGCCTGTCCGTCCACGACCCGGTGATGCCGCTGAACATCGAAAGCGACGTGCCGGGCGGCGGCGTGCAGATGGCCCGCTGGCTGTACGAGGCCATCAAAGATGAACCGGGCGTCGGCCTGACCGCCCTGGAAAAATACATCGGACCATCCGAAAACTGAACCCTGTTGTGACTTGCTGCACCCTGTTGATCGTTTAAAGGAGGTACTTTTCCCATGGCTGACATTCATGAGCAAACCATCAACACCATCCGCATCCTGGCTGCCGATATGGTGCAGCAGGCCAACAGCGGCCATCCGGGCGCCCCGATGGGCATGGCCCCGCTGGCCTACGCCCTGTACGGGAACGCGCTGAGAATGAACCCCGCCGACCCGGACTGGGCGGACCGTGACCGTTTCATCCTGTCCTCCGGCCACGCCAGCGCCCTGCTTTATTCCCTGCTGCACCTGTACGGCTTCGGGCTGACGCTGGATGATCTCAAACAGTTCCGCCAGTGGGGCAGCAAGACCCCGGGCCATCCCGAGCACGGGCTGACCGCCGGCGTGGAAGCGACCGCCGGCCCGCTGGGCCAGGGCGTCGCCAGCGCCGTGGGCTTCGCCATCGCCGAAACGATGCTGGCCGCCCACTTTAACCGCGAAGGCTTCCCCGTGGTCGATCACCGGACCTGGGCCGTCTGCGGCGACGGCTGCATGATGGAGGGCATCTCCTCCGAGGCGGCCTCCCTGGCGGGCACCCTGAAGCTTTCCAAGCTGACGCTGATCTATGACGACAACGAGATCTCCATCGAGGGCAATACGGACATCGCCTTCCGGGAAGACGTCCCCGCCCGCTTCGCCGCCTACGGCTGGAACGTGATCCGGGTGAAGGACGGCAACGACTGGGCGCAGGTGCTGGAAGCGCTGGAAGCCTCCAAGGCCTCCGACCGGCCGACGCTGGTCGTCTGCCCCACCACCATCGGCTTTGGCGCGGGCGAAAAGGAAGGTACCCCCGGCGTCCACGGGGAGCCGCTGGGCGCGGACATCCTGCTGGCCACCGCCCGCCGGCTGGGCATGCCGGACGAGCCCTTTACCGTTTCCGACGCCGTGTATGAAAACTGCCGCAAGGCGGGCGAAAAGGGCGCCGAAAAGGAAAAGGCCTGGCAGACCATGTTCGAAGCGTACCGCAAGGCGTATCCCGAACTGGCCGAGGAATGGGACCAGTGGTTCTCCGGCGAGATCAGCGACGACGTCGCCCTGAACGACAGCCTGTGGGCCTTTGAGGGCAAGATGGCCACCCGCGCCACCTCCGGCGAAATGATCAACCGCCTGGCGGCGCTGCTGCCCAACCTGGTCGGCGGCTCGGCCGACCTGGCGCCCTCCAACAAGACGAACATCAAAAAAGGCGGCGACTACAGCGCCGAAAACCGCGCCGGCCGGAACCTGCATTTCGGCGTCCGCGAGCACGCGATGGCGGCCATCTGCAACGGCATCGCCCTGCACGGCGGCCTCCGTGTTTTCTGCGGCACGTTCTTCGTGTTCAGCGATTACATGAAGCACGCCATGCGCCTGAGCGCCATCATGAAGCTGCCGGTCACCTATGTGCTGACGCATGACTCCATCGGCGTCGGGGAAGACGGCATGACCCACGAGCCCATCGAGCAGCTGACGGGCCTGCGCGCCACGCCCGACCTGCTGGTCTTCCGTCCCGCCGACGGAAAGGAGACCGCGGCCGGCTGGCTGACAGCCCTGACCTACGGCCTGCCCACGGCCCTGATCCTGAGCCGGCAGGGCCTGCCCCAGTATGAAAACAGCGGCAGCGGCGCCATGAAGGGCGGCTATATCCTCAAAGACAGCCAGAAGGCCACCCCGGACGTGATCCTGATGGCCTCCGGCAGCGAAGTGGAACAGGCGCTGAAGGCCGGCGAACTGCTGGCGGCGCAGGGAGTGGACGCCCGCGTCGTTTCCATGCCCTGCATGGAGCTGTTTGAACGGCAGAGCCCCGAATACCGCGAGCAGGTGCTGCCCGCCGCGGTCCGCGCCAGGGTTTCCGTGGAAGCCGGCGCCACCATGCCCTGGTACAAGTACGTCGGGCTGGACGGCGAAGCCATCGGCATCGACCATTACGGCGCTTCCGCGCCCGCCGGCAGGCTGTTCAAAGAGTTCGGCTTTACCGCGGAAAACGTCTGCGCCGCCGCGCTCCGGGTGCTGAAGAAATAAAAGGACGCTATTGATCCCGTCCGTCCCGCCGGGGGCTGTCCGGCGCCCGTAGGGACGGACGGGAATAACCAGCCGCGGGCTGCCTGACGCGCGGTCCGGGCGCAGAAAGGATGATATCAAGTGATTACCAGAAGGCCCTTTGGAAAGGATGAAAACGGCAGGGAGATGACCCTGTTCACCATGACCAACAAAAGCGGCGCGTCCGTTTCCGTGACGGACTTTGGCGGACACCTAGTCAGCATCCGCGTGCCGGACCGCGACGGGCAGCTGGGCGAGGTCAACCTGGGCTTTGACGAGCTGGCGCCGTACATGCAGGCCCACGGCAGCATGGGCGCCACCATCGGCCGCTACGCCAACCGCCTGGGCCACTGCCGTTTTTCCCTGAACGGCAAGGATTACGTGGTGACGGAGAACGACCACGGCAACTGCCTGCACGGCGGGGAAAAGAATTTCCAGTTCAAATGGTTCAAGGCGGAAACCATGGAGGACGAAGGGGAGGACGCCGTTCTGCTGACCTACGTCAGCCATGACGGGGAGGAAGGCTTCCCCGGCACGGTCCGCGTACAGGTGACCTACGCCTTTGACGAAAAGAACACGCTGACCATCCGTTACCTGGCCACTACGGACCAGGATACGGTGATCAACCTGACCAATCACGCCTACTTTAACCTCAAAGGCGCCGGCGACATCCTGGACGAGGAGGTCATCATCCACGCCGACGAGGTCACCGAAACGGACGACCTGCTGATCCCCACCGGGAACTTCACCGACGTGACCGGCACCGCGCTGGATCTGCGGGAGGGCGGCACGGTGCGCGCCGCGCTGGCCCGCAGGGCCGAGTGCCATCCCATCGACAACGCCAACGGGTTTGACGTCAACTACTGCGTGCCCGGGGAAGGCGTCCGGGAAATGGCCGTGGTCACCGACAAGGAGACCGGCCGCCGCATGCGGGTGTACAGCGATCAGCCGGGCATTCAGTTCTATTCCGGCCAGGGCCTGCACCATGTGGGGCATCAGGGCGCGGCCTACGGCCCCTACGCCGGGCTGGCGCTGGAAACGCAGCACTACGCGGACAGCCCCAACCACCCCAACTTTCCCTCCACCCTCCTGCCCGCGGGGGAGAGCTTCCGCTCCGTGACCCGGTATGCGTTTGAAACCATTTGAGACAGCTGAGATCTGACAGGCGGGGAGATCCCCGCCTGTTTTTAAAAAAGAGAGGGAACGCGAAATGATCGGTGACCTGCCCCGGATTGCCCGGTTTGAGAAGGTATCCATATCCCGGTTCCGCCAGGACGTTTCCAGGTGGATGCCCTGGGTTTCACAGGAAGAGGCGGACGCCGCCTATGAGCGGATCGTCCTGCCGGCCCGGGCGACCGCGGGCTCCAGCGGGTACGACATCCGCACCCCGTTTTCCTTTGAGCTCCGGGCGGGGGAGGATATTACCGTACCCACCGGCCTGCGCTGCCGGATGGCGGAGGGCTGGTGCCTGCTGCTGATGCCCCGCTCGGGGCTGGGCTTCCGGCTGTATACCCGGCTGGCCAACACCCTGGGGAACATCGACAGCGATTATTATTCCGCCGATAACGAAGGCCACATCGCCGTCAAGTTCCGCCTGGAGCTGAAGGAAGAGGAAGGCGCGCCCCATCCCTTCGCGGCGGGCGCCGCCGTCTGCCAGGGCGTTTTCCTGCCGTTCGGCATTACGGAGGACGACCGGGCGGACGCCGGCCGGTCCGGCGGCTTCGGCTCGACCGGGCAGTAAAGGGGGGAGTCGGATGGAACAGAAGACAAAGCCCCGCCGCCCCATGGACCCGATGGACCGGGACCGGCAGGCGCAGGCCTTCAGCGACGGCGCCGGCGGGGAGGAGGACGGCCAGCGGACGCCCGCCCGGGAAACCTACCGGGACGGCAGCCTGATCAGCGAGTGCTGGCACCTGCCGGAATGAACCATGACGGATCCTGAGAGATCGTTTGAACCGGCCGCGGCGCGGGGATTTCTTCCTGCCCGCGGCTTTTTTCCGTTGCCAACGCGGCCCCGGTGTGATATGATGGAAAAGGTTTGTGGGACAGAATACCGCCCGCGGGCGGGTGACGGTGAAAAATCGGCAATGGACTGCCTGCCTTTTTGCAGAGGGTGTGAAACATGATACGTCTTCCGGAGAGCTGGTCGGACTGGGTACTGACCGAAACCATCGGGGAAGGGGCGTTCGCCACGGTCTACGAGGCCGAGCGGAAGGACGACCCTTCCGTTCGCGCGGCCATCAAGGTCATCGCCATTCCCCAGGACGCCTCCGAGGTTCAGGAGCTGACTTCCCAGGGCTTCGACGCGGAGCAGGCCAGGAACTACTTCAGCCAGACCGTGGACGAGTTCATCCGGGAAGTCAAAATCATGGAGCTCTTCAAGGGCACCCAGAACATCGTCAGCATCGAGGATTACAAGGTAGAGCCCAAGGAAGACGGCATCGGCAGCTATATCTTCATCCGCATGGAGCTGCTGACCTCGCTGGACCATTATCTGGCGGACAAGGAGCTGACGGAAGAGGAAGTCGCCCAGATCGGCATCGACGTGTGCAGCGCCCTGAGCCTGTGCATGAGCCAGAACCTGGTCCACCGGGACATCAAGCCCGAGAACATCTTCGTCAACGACCGGATCGGCCCCCACGTCTTTTATAAGCTGGGGGATTTCGGCATTGCCCGCACGATGGAGCAGCGCACCGCCGGGATGAGCGCCAAGGGCACGCCCAATTACATCGCCCCGGAAACGGCGCTGGGCAGGCCTTACGACACCCGGGCGGATCTTTATTCCCTGGGCCTGACGATGTACCGGCTTCTGAACAACAACCGCCTGCCCTTCTTCCCCCAGACGTCCCTGTACGCCCCCGCCGCCAAGCGGGAGGCGATCATGCGGCGGATGGCGGGGGAGCAGCTGGAACCGCCGGTGAACGCATCCCCGGAAATGGCCAAAGTGATCCTCAAAGCCTGCAGCTACCAGCCGGAAGACCGGTACCAGACCGCCGATGAAATGAAGCGGGCGCTGGAAGCCCTGCTCCCCGGCGCCGCCCCGTCCGCGCCGGCGCGGACGCCGCCCGACGCCCCCGAAAAGCCGGCCGCGCCGGAACCGACGGAAAAAAAGAAACCCGCGCGGCGCCTTGCGCTCCTTTGGGCGCTGGCCGCGCTGGTGCTGCTGGCCGGCATCTGGGGGATCACCCGGTATCTTCAGGACGGCGGGACCCGTCTGCCCATTCCGACGCTTGGGATTACGCCGGAACCGACGGCGGCCCCCACGCCGACGCCCACGCCTGCCCCGACACCGGCGCCCACTTTGGAGCCGACGGAGACCCCCGTTCCCACCCCGGAGCCGACGCCTGTGCCGACGGAGACGGCGGTGCCGACGGCTGTACCGACCCCGACCCCGACACCCATGCCAACGCCTGCGCCTACCGCTACACCTGCGCCGATCACATCATGGGGAAAACCGACTGAAAATAACATCCCCGTTCGGAATGACGCCAACGGCAATTCGGAAATCGTCGCGGTGATTTCTTCGGATGTGCCGGTATGGGTCTACCGGCAGGAGGAGGACGGACAGGGCAGAATCTGGTGCCTGATCCGGATGGAGAACGGGAAAAACGGTTATATCCGCCGGGATCAGATCCGCCCGCTGCGGGCGGGTGAACCCATACCGACAGCCACTCCTTCGCCTACGCCTGTGCCGACCCGGACGCCTGCGCCTACCCCGGTGCCGACATCCACGCCCACGGCTGTCCCGACGCCTACACCCACGCCCGTACCCACAACTGCGCCTACCGCTGCGCCGACGCCTACCCCGGTGCCGACGCCCGCGCCTACTGCCGTCCCCACGCCGTCCCCGACGCCTGTACCGACGCCTGCGCCTACCGCCACGCCTGCGCCGATCACATCCTGGGGGAAGCTGACGGAAAGAAATATTCCTGTCCGGAATGACGCCAGCGGCAATTCGGAAATCATCGCGGTGATTTCTTCGGATGCGCCTGTATGGGTCTACCGGCAGGAGGAGGACGGAGAAGGAGCAATCTGGTGTCTGATCCGGATGGAGAACGGGAAAAACGGCTATATCCGCCGGGATCAGATTCGCCCGCTGCGGGCGGACGAACCCATACCGACAGCCACTCCTTCGCCTACGCCTGTGCCGACCCGGACGCCTTCGCCTACCCCGGCGCCGACATCCGCGCCCACGGCTGTTCCGACGCCGACACCTACGCCCGTACCGACGCCTGCGCCTACCGCTGTGCCGACGCCTACCCCGGTGCCGACGCCCGCGCCTACTGCCATTCCCACACCGTCCCCGACGCCCGTGCCGACGCCTGCGCCTACCGCCACGCCTGCGCCGATCACATCCTGGGGGAAGCTGACGGAAATAAATATCCCTGTCCGGAATGACGCCAACAGCAATTCGGAAATCATCGCGGTGATTTCTTCGGATGCGCCGGTATGGGTCTACCGGCAGGAAGAAGACGGGCAGGGCGGTGTCTGGTGTCTGATCCGGATGGAGAACGGGAAAAACGGTTATATCCGCCGCTCGCAGATTCGACCTCTCCGGGAAGACGAACCTGTACCTACGCCGGTTCCCTCGCCTTCGCCGACTGCGTCCCCAACGGTTAGGCCGACCGCTGTCCCGACTCCTGTACCCACCCCGACGTTTACACGGAAGCCAACACCTGCTGCAACACCCGTTCCAACGCCAACGCCGACCGTAACGCCGACAGCTTCTCCCACGCCAGGGCCAACGGCTTCAGCGACACCAACGCCTTCCCCAACGGTCACTCCAACGCGTAAGCCTGCGCCAACATCGACTCCGATTCAAACGCCGGAACCGGTTCCTGCTTCTGTGCCCGCTGCAGCGGAATCCGCGGAGGCTCCTGTACGTTATTCTCCTGTACTGAAGGCCGGTGACCGCGTTTGCTTTGGCCGTTATTATCAGAAGACTGCCGCAGGTTCAATTTATAAAAAACAGGACATTGAATGGCAGGTGCTGGATGTTCAGGGAAATCAGGCGCTTCTTCTGGCAAGTTCCGGGCTGGAGACATTGCCTTATCATACGCAAAATGTCAAATGTACATGGAGCGGCAGTTCTCTCCGTCAGTGGCTGAATGACGATTTTGTGGATGACGCATTTTCCGCCGATGAACTGTGCGCCATTCTGAAAAAGCGTGTGGAAAACAGCGACGAACAGGGCAATCCGGAATGGGCTGTCGACGGAGGAAATGATACGGAGGATCTGGTTTTCCTGCTGAGTTACCGTGAGGCATCAGCTTATTTTCCGGATGATGCATCGCGCCTTTGTTCCCCTACGGGTTATGCAGAATTCCAAGGGGCGAAACGTCTTGACGACGGTTATTGTACCTGGTGGCTTCGCTCGCCGGGTCTGGATCAGGGACGTGCTGCCTGTGTCGTGCGCGGACGGATTCTTTCCATGCGGGCTACCACTGGCGACGTATGTGTACGTCCTGCCATTTGGGTGGATATGACCGTTTGGCCTTTTGTGCCGGAACAATAATCATCCATTGGTTATTCTGAGATGGTTGGATTCCGGAGATAAATAAGTAAAACCCCTTTCACAGAAGCCGCCGGGCATTGCTGTATACTGCTTTCGGCGGTTTCTGCCCGATGAAGGGAGCCTGCCGGATGAAACGGAGAGGGAACGGGAATGAAAGACATCTTTGAAAACAGCGGCACCTTTACCCGGAACGCCTGGGAATGGCTGTATGAAACGGTGGACCATGACCAGTTTCTGGACCGGGATACGGACCTGATCTACCAGTCCCTGGAGCAGGATTTCAAGCCCGTCCATTTCGGGCGCTATCTGCAGCACTATATCTTTAAAAAGACCGGCATGGAAGGGACGTACACGGATATTTCCCTGAAGGACTACCAGACCATCATCACCGACTCCTTCCGGGAAAACGGGACGCCGGGCTCCTTTACGCCCACCACCGCCAAGCTGAGCGCCCTGGCCAAAAACTGGCTGACCCAGCAGAGCGTCA
>CAMJXZ010000041.1 GCA_946409855.1 uncultured Clostridia bacterium
TTCGGT
This sequence comes from uncultured Clostridia bacterium, assembly GCA_946409855.1. Taxonomy (GTDB): domain Bacteria; phylum Bacillota; class Clostridia; order Christensenellales; family Aristaeellaceae; genus UBA4246. The sequence goes on from CAMJXZ010000041.1 coordinate 7, forward strand.
GAAAATGATCCACCGGATCATTTTCCGGGCCCTCACAGCCCCCAGTGGGGAAGGCATTTTGAGGCCGCTGGGCCGGTGTTTGGTAGAGATGAAACATCAGAACCTCATCCGTCACGCCTTCGGCGCGACACCGCCGGGGCCTGCCGGCCCGCTGTTCGGTGAAAATGATCCACCGGATCATTTTCCGGGCCCTCACAGCCTCCGGCGGGGAGGGCCTTTGGGTCTGCCGGAGGACATCACGCCGGTCCCCGGAGCGGAAATTGTTCTTTTATTTTTTGTCAAAGTATGGTATATTTCCGGTACAGGAGATTCTCCGCTGCTTATCCGGATGGACGCCATATCCTTATCACAGAATCCCCGCGGGCATTTTTCTTTCCCTGCTGTGCCGCGCGATGCCGGAAGCCTCCGGGCTATACAGCTTCCGTCCGGAAACGGACCGGCACGGCGGGCTGCTCAAAACCGGGGAAGGACGGCTGGACGCCGGGAAAAACGGTTTCATACACGCCGACCGGACGGAACGGGCGGGTAAAAACATCCGCTGCTTCAGGCAGCATATGAGAGGAATAAACGATGGCCTGGTTTGGAAAGAATAGAGCTGTCCGGGAAACGGACTATATCAACGATTCGATCGGAGCGCTGTACCGCCGGCTGCTTCCTTCGGCGATCGGGTCCCTGCTGACGTCGACCGTCGCTTCGATGATCGACGTCGCGATCCTGAGTTACTACCTCGGGACGAACATGCTGGCGGTCGTCGGCTTCTGCATGCCGGTCTATATGCTGGTCAATACTTTGGGCATGCTCATTGCGTCCGGGGCCGCGACGCTGTATTCCCAGTACCTGGGGGAAGGAAACAAAACGGAAGCGATGCGGTTTTATTCCGCGTCCGTGACCCATACGGCCGTCTGCGGCGCCGCGCTGACGCTGGCCGGCCTGCTTTTTACCGGGCCGATCGTGAAACTGCTGGGGGCCGAAGGCGCCCTGGCCGCGCCGACGACGGAATATGTCCGCGTCCTGTTTTTCTTCATGATCCCGCTGATGGTGTACGTGCACCTGCTGTTTTTTGTGCGCATCGACAGCGACCCGACGCGGGTGCTGATTGCCACCATCGTCTGCGCGGTCACGAATCTGGGGCTGGATATCCTGTTTGTCGGCCCGCTGAAGATGGGGCCGAAGGGCGCGGCGATCGCCACCTGCCTTGCCTATACGACGGGCATGGCGGTGAACCTTGGGCATTTTTGGCATAAGAGGAACACGCTCCGGTGGATGAAAGGCTGCCTCAGGGGCCGGTCCCTGCGGATCTGGCGGGTGGGCCTGCCGCTGGCGGCCGCACAATTGGGCATGACGGTGTCCACCAACGTATTCAACAACGTGATCGTCCGGGTGGGCGGCGCGGACTATATCTCTGTTTTTACCGCGATCATCCAGCTTTCCATGACCTCGATGGCCATTTACGACGGCGTCGGTCAGGCGGCCCTGCCGATCATGGCGGCCGCGTCGGGCGCGGGGCTTCGGGACCGGATCATGAAGGTGTTCCGCCGCGGGGTCCTGCTGGAACTGATCGGGACGGCCGGGCTGGCGGCTGTGTACGCCGTTTTCGCCGGGCCGATCGCCGGGATCTTTTCCATCCGGGAAGGGGCGCTTTTGGACCTGGCCGTTTCCGGATTCCGGATTTACGCTTTGTCGATCCCCTTTATGGGGCTCAACAGCATCATTATGTATTATTTCCAGGCGCAGGAAAAGACGATGCGCGCGCTGGTGATTTCCCTGCTCAGCGGGTCTGTGCTTCTGATCGCTTCCCTGCTGGCCCTGACCGCCCTGTTCAAGGAGCAGGGCATCTGGTACAGCTGGGCCGCGGGGCAGGCGGCGGCGCTGGTGTTCAGCATGATCCTGTTCTGGCAGGCTCAACACGGAAAGAAGGTATCTGAATGAAAATGAACCGGAATACATCACCCGTCTCCATGACGGAACTCGGCATTTATCTGGACTGGCGGAAGAACCTCAAAGGGACCGCCTACAATATCCCCTTCCTGATCCCGCTGCCGGACGGCACAGATCCGGGCAGGCTTTCGGAGGCGCTGAAAAAAACGCTGCTGGCGCATAGCAATCTCCTGGCCCGCTTCCGCATGGAAGCGGACGGGACGGTGACCCGTCTGCTCCCGGCCGGGGAAAACGCCGATGTGCATGTCACGGTGGAGCATATTGCCGGCGAACCGTCGCCGGCGTCCCTGGTCCGGCCGTTTTCCGACCCGGAGGGGGAGCTGTACCGCCTGGTCATTCTGGCGGGGGAAAAACGTTCCTACCTGTTTGCGGATTTTCATCACATCGTGTTTGACGGGCTGTCCATCCCGGTGTTCTTCGGGGAGCTGGACAGGGTTTACCGGGGCGGGACGCCGGCCGGCGAAACGGTGAGCGCCGCCGACGCGGCCGTGAAGGAGCGGGAAGCCCGGGGCACCGGGGCCTTTGCCAAAGCGGAGCAGTGGTACAGGAGCCTGCTGGGCGATACGGAGATCTGCAGCGCGCCGATCCATGACCGCGAGGAAGGGGAAAAGAAAAACGCTTTCCTGGAGCGAACCCTTGAGCTGGACGCGGGGGCGGTTGCTGATTTTGTCAGGGCACAGGGAATCCGCACCAGCACGTTTTTTGCCGGCGTGTACGGATATCTGCTGAGCCGGTTTTCGGGGGCGGAAGAATCGCTGTACGCGACCATCCACAACGGGCGCACCGGGGAGACGGCGGGGGATACCGGCATGTTTGTCAGGACCTTTCCCGTGCTGGAGCGCTTTGAGGGAAAGGAAGGCATCGCCGCCCATCTGCGGGCGCTGGACGAACAGATCCGGGAAAGCCGGGCAAACGAACTGTTTTCGTACGCCGATATCTGTTCCGCTCTGCAGCTGTCCATTCCGACGCTGTTTGCCTACCAGGGCGAGCTGGAGCCGGCGCTTCCTTTCCTGGGCGGCACCGTCACCCCGCGCATCATCCAGAGCGACGACCCCAAGGAAGAGATGGTGGCGGAGGTGTTCCGCGGGCAGGGCGTGTACCGGCTGCGCCTTTCCTACCGGACGGACCTGTACGATCAAAAGAGCATGGAGGCCTTCGCGGATTCCTACGGACAGACGGCCAGGGCCTTTCTGACCGCGGGTACTTTTGCGGAAGTTGACATTGCCTCCGACGAACAGAAAAAGCAGCTGGACGCTTTCCTCCCGGAGGACGCCCCGGCGGACGGGCCGGACGATATCGTTTCCCTGTTCCGGGCAAGCGCCAGGAAACGGCCGGAGGCGGAGGCGCTCATCATCGGCGATGTCAGGCGGACCTACGGCGAAATCGACGATACCAGCGACCGGATCGCGAAATACCTTTTGAGCAGGGGCATCGGCCGGGGCCGGGTGGTGTCGATCCTGATCCACCGGAATGAATACATGGTTTCGGCATCGATGGGGGTTCTTAAGTCCGGGGCGGGATACCAGCCGCTGGATCCTTCCTACCCGCCGGAGAGGCTCCTGTTCATGGTGCGGGACGCGGAGGCCGCCCTGGTCATCGCCGACGAGGACCTGACGCAATTGCTGGACGGCTATGAGGGGGATTTCCTGCTGACCAGGGACATCCCCGCCCTGCCGGAAGCGTCTGAAAACGAGGAGATGCCGGTGCCGGACGGGCACGATCTGTTCACGCTGCTGTATACCTCCGGCTCCACCGGCGTTCCCAAGGGCGTGATGCTGGAGCACGGCAACCTGGTCAACTTCTGCCGCTGGTACCAGCGGGCGTACGGCATGGAACAGGGCACCGTGCACGCCGCCTACGCCAGCTACGGCTTTGACGCGAATATGATGGACCTGTATCCGGCGCTGACCTGCGGCGGGTGCGTCTGTGTCGTGCCGGAGGAAATCCGGCTGAATCTGCCTGCCCTGAGCCGGTACCTTGAGGACAACCGCGTCAGCGTCGCCTTCATGACCACCCAGGTGGGCAGGCAGTTCGCCCTGTCCGCGGCCAGACCCGCGTGCCTGCGCGCCCTTTCGGTGGGCGGGGAAAAGCTGGCGCCGCTGGCCCCGCCGGAGGATGTGGACCTGTACAATGTCTACGGCCCGACGGAATGCACCATTTTCGTCACCAGGAAAAAGGTGGACAGGGAGTACCTCCGCGTTCCCATCGGACAGAGCGCGGCGGGCGCTTTGCTCTATGTGGCGGACAAATACGGCCGCAGGGTGCCGCCCTGCGTGCCGGGCGAGCTGTGGATCGGCGGCCGATGCGTGGGGCGCGGATACCTGAACCGGCCGGAAAAGAACGCCGAGTGCTTTACGCCCAATCCCTTCTGTTCAGAGCCCGGGAAGGACAGGGTGTATCACACCGGCGACGTGGTGCGGTATCTGCCGAACGGAGAGATCGATTTCATCGGCCGCAGCGACGGGCAGGTGAAGATCCGCGGTTTCCGGGTGGAGCTGTCGGAAATCGAGGCGGTCATCCGGGACTGCCCCGGCGTTTCGGATGTGACGGTGCAGGCTTTTGACAACGAAAGCGGCAGCGGCAAATACATTGCGGCCTATATCGTGGAAAAAGAGGGGGCCCGGGTGGCCCCGGGCGAGCTGGAGGCCTTCATCCGGCAGCGCAAGCCGCCGTACATGGTGCCGGCCGTCATCATGAAGCTGGACGCGATCCCCCTCAACCAGAACCAGAAGGTAGACAAGCGGAAGCTGCCCAGGCCCGAACGGGCAAAGGCGGAAACCGGCAGGGAAGCCGGCGCCGCCCGGGAAATGACGGCGCTGGAAAAGGAACTGACGGACGTATGCGCCTCCGTCATCGGCAACCGGGACTTTGGGGTGGAAACGCTTCTGACCGAAGCGGGTCTTCAGTCCATTTCCGCCATGACGCTGATGGTGACGCTGGAAGAAAAATACGGCTGCACGCCGGATGTGAACGACCTGCTTCGGGGCATGCGCATCTTGGATATCGAAAACGCCCTGGTGGCGGGCTGGCGGCGCGGCGCGGCAGCCGGCGCGGAGGAGACCCGCGGCTCCGGGAAACCGGCCGCCTCCTCCGCCCCCCTGACCCAGACGCAGCTGGGCATCTATCTGGAGTGCCGGATGGATGAAACCAGCGACAAATACAACATTCCGTTCCTCTTCAAACTCAGGGGCGACACGGATCCTGAGCGGCTGGCCGGCGCGGTCCGAAGGGCGGTGGAAGCCCATCCGTCCATGAAGTGCTCCGTCGAGCCCAGCAAAGACCATGGGGCGGACATGATCGCGCACCCCGATCTGAGCTGGGACATCCCCGTGGAAACATCGGACCTTCCGGACGCGGAGCTGGAGGCGCGCCTCAGACAGGAAACGGCGGTCTTCAAGCTGTCCCGCGCGCCGCTGTTCAGCTTCCGGCTGATCAGGACCCGCACGTCCCTGTACCTGTCGATGGTCTTCCATCATATCCTGATGGACGGCACTTCCATCGCCGTGCTGATGGACGATATCGAACGGGCCTACCAGGGGGAGACGCCGGACGCGGAAACCTATACCTCCCTCGACCTGGCCCTGGAAGAAAAAGAAAAACGGGGCACGGACGCCCTTCAGAAAGCCCGCGCCGTCTATGACGGGATGCTGAACGGGCTCAGCGTTTCCTCCCTGCCGGCCCCGGAGAAGGCCGGAAAGAAGGAGGGCGCCGGGAAAGCGGCGGCCGCGGAGTTCGCGCTTTCCGGCGCCCCGGCGGACAAAGTCCGGGACTTCTGCGGGAAAAACAGGGTCACCGAAAACGCGCTCTTTACCGCGGCGTTTGCCGTCCTGCTGGCCCGGATGAGCGGCAGCTGGGAAGCGCTGTTTGCCGCGATCTACAACGGCCGCACGCGGATGGAGACCCGGCGCATCATGGGCATGCTGGTCAAGACCTACCCGATCTATGCCGGCGCTGAACCGGCCAAGGGCTGCAAAGACTTTGTGCTGGAAATCCAGAAGCGCATCCAGGAACTGACCGCCAATGACCTGTACTCTTTCGCGGAAGCCGTGCGCGACTACGGCGTGAACGCGGATGTGCTCTTTGCGTACCAGGGCGATTCCTTTACGGACTTTACGGTGGCCGGCCAGAAAGCCGTTCAGATCCCCATGCCCTTTACAGACGCCAAGGAGCCGATGAGCGTGGACGTCTGGAAAAAGGACGGGGGCTATACCGTGTCCCTGGAGTACAGGGAAGACATGTATACGCAGGACCAGGTCCGCTGGATGGCGGAACTGTACGGCATGATCCTTTCCGGCCTGATGACCCGGGAATGCCTCAGGGATATCCCGCTCATGTCCGCTTCCGCGGAGGAACTGCTGAAAAAGATCAACGATACGGACGTGCCGGTGCCCTTCCGTCCGGTCCGCTGCCTGCTGGAAGAAAACGCCGCCCGGACCCCGGACCGTCCGGCGGTGATCACGCCCGCGGCCCGGACGACGTACCGTCAGCTCAACGAAAGCGCCAACCGCATCGCCCACGCCCTGATCGATCTGGGGGCGGCGGGCCGCATCGTATCGCTCATGCTGCCCCGCAGCGAGCGGGTTTACATGACCCGCCAGGGCATCCTGAAGGCCGGGGGAGCGTTCCTGTCCATCGCGCCGGATTATCCGGACGAGCGGGTCCGGGTGATGGCGGAGGATTCCGCTTCCGCGGCGCTGATCGTGGACGAAGCGCTGCTGGCGGAACGGAAGGAATTCCTTTCGTCCCTCGCCTGCCCCGTGGTGACGGTGGAAGCCCTGCTTTCCGATCCGCGGACGCAGAACCCCGATCTCCCCGCGCGGAAGGACGACCTCGCGTACTGCATCTTTACCTCCGGTTCGACCGGCAAGCCCAAAGGGGTCATGCTGACCCAGGGCAACCTGCTCAATTTCCTGGACGCCAACAGGAAAAACCCGGAGATCCTGGGCTACACGGAAAAAGCCCATGTTTCCCTGGCCCTGGCGGCCATCACGTTCGACGTGTCGGTCATGGAGGAATTCATCCCGCTGGCCCACGGCATGACAATTTGCATGGCGACGGAGGAAGAAATCCACAACCCCGCCGCCCTGGCCGCGCTGATGACGGAAAACGGGGTGGACATGATGACCTGCACCCCGTCCTTCCTGACCAATATCATCGGGCTGCCGGTGATGAAGGAGGCGCTTAAGAACGTCCGTTCCTATGACTGTGGGGCGGAAGCGTTCCCGGCCGCGCTGTATGACAAAGTCATCGCCCTGAACCCGGACGCCTGTATCATGAACGGATACGGGCCGACGGAAGCGACCATCAGCTGCACGATGGACCAAATCACCGATCCGGCCCTCATCACCATCGGCCGGCCGGCCGCCAACGTCCGCGCCTATATCCTGGACGAGGCGGGCCGGGTGCTGCCGCCGCTGGTGCCCGGGGAACTGGTCATCGCCGGGGAGGGCGTCGGCCGGGGCTATATCGGCCGTCCGGATCTGACAAAGGAAAAGTTTATTTCACTGGAGGGGCGTCCCGCTTACAGGACCGGCGACGTGGCGGCCTGGACGTCGGACGGACGGCTCCGGTTCCGCGGCCGGGCGGACAATCAGGTGAAGCTCAGGGGCCTTCGGGTGGAGCTGGGCGAAATCGAAAGCGCCATCAACGCGGTTCCCGGCGTGCTGACCAGCATCGTGATCATGGCCGGGGAAGAAAACAACCGCTTCCTGGCGGGGTATTACACCGCCGCCCGGGAGATCTCCCCGGAAGACCTGAAAGCGGAAATCAGCAAGACGCTGACGCCCTACATGGTGCCCGGCGTGCTCATGCAGCTGGAGGCCATGCCGCTGACCCAGAACGGGAAGATCGACAAAAAGAAGCTGCCCAGGGTCTCCTTTGTCCCGCAGACGGACGAATATATCTCGCCCGCCAATGATACGGAACGGGATTTCTGCGGGTGGTTCGCGGAAGTGCTGGGCGTTGACAAAGTCAGCGCGGAGGGCAATTTCTTTGAGCTGGGCGGCACTTCGCTGACCGCGTCCATCATTGCCATGAACGCGGCCGACCGGGGATATCCGATCGTCTACGCGGATATTTTCAAAGCGCAGACGCCCAGGGCGTTGGCCAGACTGGCGTCCGGAGGCGCGGAACCGTCCGGAGCGCAGCCGGAGATGGACGAAATCCGGTCTTTTGACTACGGGAAACTGCCGCTGAAGGCAAACTGCGAAGCAAACCTCAGGGAAATCCGGCCGGGCGCGGTCGGCAATCTGCTGCTTACCGGCGCTACCGGTTTCCTGGGCATCCATGTGCTGAACGAATATCTGAAAACGGAAAACGGGACCGTGTTCTGCCTGCTTCGCGGCGAAAACGCCGAAAGCCGGCTCAGGCAGCTGTATTTCTATTACTTTGACAAAGCCCTCGATCCGTATCTCGATCAGGGCAGGGTGCGGATCCTGAACGGCGATATCACGGATGAGGAGTCTCTGAGCGCGGCGGAAGCGCTGCCGTTTGACACCCTGATCAACTGCGCCGCCCTGGTCAAGCATTTTGTCCGGGACGACAGCCTGGAGCGCGTCAATGTGCAGGGCGTCCGGAACCTGATCGGCCTGTGCCTGCGGACGGGCAAACGGCTGATCCAGACGTCCACCGTCAGCGTGGCGGGCGAAGGGCTGGACGGGACGCCGCCGAGAGACTGGCTGCTCAGGGAAAACGAGCTTTACAACGGCCAGCTGCTGGACAACGCCTATGCCCTGACAAAATTCAAGGCGGAAAAGGCCGTGCTGGAAACCATCGGTCAGGGACTGGACGGCAAGATCATGCGTCTGGGCAACCTGATGGGCCGCCACTCCGACGGCGAGTTCCAGGTGAACTTCCGCAGCAACGCCTTTATCCGCTCTTTGGCCAGCTACAAGGCCATCGGCGCTGTGCCGTATGCCATGCTGACCGCAGGGACCGATTTTTCGGAGATCGACATGACGGCGCGGGCGATCCTGCTTCTGTCCGGGACGGACCGGGCGTTTACCGTCTTCCACCCGGTCAACAATCATACGGTTACTTACGCCGACATTGTCTACGCCATGCGTGAATACGGCTTCTCCGTGGACGCGGTGGAGGATGAAGAATTCAGCCGCCGGATGGCGGAAGCGGGCGACGCCTCCGGGGCGCTGATCGCCTACAACAGCCGGGAAGGCGCGGAGCGGCGCTACATGCTGGAGCAGAGCTGCGCCTATACGACCGGCGCGCTCTGCCGCCTGGGCTTCAAGTGGCCCGTATCCGGGGAAAGATACATTGAGAAGATGATCAAGGCGCTGGACGAACTGATTATGTTTGAGGAATAATACAAGGAGGATCAGAACATGACCATTGAAAAAAACGTACAGGACGGGATCGAGGTGCTCAGGCTGAGCGGCTGGCTGGACACGCAGAGCTGCCCCCAGCTGGAAGCGGAAATCAGCCTGCTTGGGGAAAACGTATGCACATTGGTGCTGGACTGTTCCGGGCTTGAATACATTTCTTCCGGGGGGCTGCGGTTGATTGTCGCGGCGTACAAGCAGATGAAAGGGGCGCTGACGCTCCGCCATGTCTCCGATGAGATCATGGGGGTCATCCGGATGACGGGCCTGGACAGGCGGCTTCATTTTGAGTGAACCGCCGCCGCACGGGGGCCTGCCGGCCTGTTCTTCGGGCGTTCACGGTCCGCCGCTGATTATCATCAGGGGGAAGATTCCCCCTGATCCCCTTTTCCTGAAAGAACGATGCAGGGGGACTGAGCAGTTACATGAAAAGGAAAAAGCGCAAATCAATCAGGCAGTGGATCACCCTGTGCTTCACGCTGACCTTTTTCTTTTCCCTGCTGGCCATGTCAGCGATGAACTACAGGGAAACGTCCAGCAACAACGTCAAACAGAGCACCGAATGGGCGGAAAGCTGCATGGACATTACCTGGTATCTTCTTGATCAGTGGGGGGTCGATACCGTATATGATCCGGAGATCGATCCGTCTTACTGGATCAGGCGGGACATGCTGTACGCTCTGTGCAAAAACTTCAGCATGGATTACCTCTATGTCTATACCATAGACCCGGAGACTCATGTAAGGACTTATCTTTTCTGTGTCGGCGGGACGGTAGAAAAGGACAATGATGTTGTTGATACCAGATGCTACGGCGCTGTTTCGGACGATCCGCTGGATGAACAGGAACTGGCCGTGCTGGAAGGCTCCCGGGAACTCCAGCAGGGCGCGCTGTCCAATCAATACGGCGATGAGATGACCTGGCTGATCCCTTATGTGGACAATCAGGGCAATATCCTGGCAATGATCGGCGTGGATGACAACATCCGCGTGACGAGGGAAAAAATTCTGCGGGAATTTTATCTGGATATCGTACCGGTCATCGTGTCCCTTCTGGTTGGGCTCTTCATCCTGATGATGCTGGTGCGGCACAGGATTATCTCGCCGGTCAGGGCTCTTTCCGACAGCATGAAGCGCTTTGCACAGAACAGCCGGCAGAAGCCGGAGCCGCTGCATATCCGGCCGGGCGATGAGATCGGCGAAATCGCCGCGTCCTTTGAGAAAATGACGGAGGATATCAGCACCTACATCAACAACATCGAGGCGCTGACCCGGGAGCGGGTGGAAACAAACGTCCAGCTGGACATCGCCCGCCGGATTCAGGACGGGCTTGTGCCGCAGAAACAGGATCTTCGCGGCAGAGGCTTCCTGCTGAGCGCCATGAACCGGCAGGCCAGGGACGTCGGCGGGGATTTCTACGACTGCTTCCCTGCGGACCGGAACAGGTTCTGCGCGGTGATCGGCGACGTGTCGGGCAAGGGGATCTCCGGCGCGATGTTCATGGCGGTCGTCCGGACCATGATCCGCGAAAAAATGATCTCCGGTCTGAGCCCGGCGGAAACGCTGAACCAGACGAACCGGGAGCTCTGCGCCCAGAACCCGGAGAATCTCTTCGTGACGGTATTCGCCGGCGTTCTGAACACGGATACCGGGGAGCTGCGCTTTGCCAACGCGGGCCACACCTATCCGCTGCTGCTGAAGGACAGCCCCTCCCTGTTCCGGCCGGATGCAGGCGTCGCCCTGGGGCTGTTTGAGGACGCGGACATCCGGGACGGGACAATGACCCTTCGCCCCGGGGAGGGCATCGTGCTGTATACGGACGGGGTGACGGAAGCCGTCAGCCCGGACCGTGAATTCTTTGGGGAAGAGCGGCTGACGGACATCTTCCGGCAGGCGCGGGAACCGGCGGACACGCCCGAAAAAGCCGTCCGGATGATCGACGACGCCGTAGCGCGTTTCTGCGGGGAAAACGACGCGTCGGACGACCTGACGGTCCTGGCGCTGATGTATACGGAACCTCCGGAAGCGCCGGACTGGCAGCCGCTTCTGCCGGCCCTGTCTTCCTTTGAGACGGTGAAACAGGCCGTCATCGGGATCATGGGGGATACGCCCAGGGCCAGGCAGTGCCTGCTGGCCTGCGACGAAGCGCTGACCAATATCGTCCGCTACTCGGGCGCGGCAAGCATTTTCTTTGCCTGCGCCGAAGAGGACGGATGCCTGCGCGTCTCGTTCCGTGACAACGGGATCCCCTTTGACCCGACCGCCTATCGGCCTGAGGAAAAGGAACTGGACCTGCTGGACAGCGGCGGGATGGGCCTGAACATGATCCGGCAGATCGCTTCGTCCATGCATTACGAGCGGCGGAATCAGGAAAACATCTTTACCCTTGTGTTTTCTTTGGAAGGGTGAAGCGGCCCATCCAAAGGAAAGCGGGAAGCGGCGCGCGGGTATGCGGCTGGTATGATACGGGACAAAATATCCCGTGGTCTCCCTTCCGCGGGCGGGCTTCAGCATATGAAAGCGGAGATCCACCGCCGGTCGGGCAAGGAAGCATGAGGATCAGGAGCCTGCGATCACGGCATTTCCCGTGCGGTGAAGCCGGGGAGTGGCTGAAGGGAACCGGCTTTTATCTGTTTTCTCATATTCTGTGACGTCTTCGGAGGGGCATGCCCATTGACTGCATATGTTCTGTAGGAGTGGAAATCATGTCGGATTGTCAAAAAAACAAGGAACCAGGGAATGGCAGAATGGGCGATCATGGGGAAGACATGGCGCAGTTTATCGCCGCGCACCGGGTTTCGGGTGGCGCTGTCTGTCAGGCGGCGGATGGCTGCGCCGCTTTCCATAATCAACCGCAGATGACGGAAGAGGATTTTGAGGATACAGCGCTGCGGTGGTTCCCGGAGAAAGCGGAGATCATCGTTCGTGAAACGGATCAGGACAGTTTTTCTTACGGATATATGGAACGCGATTTTTCAAAAACACTCATCAGGCTTCTTGAAACGTGGAAAGATCATGAACTGATTTGGAGATACTGCGGGTTTCTGGAACTGATCTGGCGAAAAGGCGATTCCTGTATGCGGAACGCCATGTGCGTCACGGTACTGGAAATATTGCCCATGGCGGGGGAGAATATCTGGTGCCGCTTTGGGTACTATTTATCGGATGCCTTCCGTACCTGGATCAATGACAAGGTGGTTCCGTCCAATCTCGCGCTTGCCGGCTGCAGGATCTGCCGGTTGACATCGTTTCAGGGGGCTGATCTTCCGGATTACAGCTTTCCGACGTCTTCCGACGTGGGATTTCCAAGCCGTGAGCATACCGGTCAAAGACAGGAAGAGAACATTTTTTTGCTGGGTTCTTATGATGTAATTGCTGGAAGGCTCAATCGGTGGCTGCGGGATCCGGACCGGTTTCAAATCGCTGTCAGCAATTTACAATGGATCGATATCGTTTCTGAATACTACCGCGTCGCTTTCAGGAATGAAAAAAGCGAACGGGATTGCATCCATATTCTTTTCAGCCGTTTTCCCAAAGGAAGTCTCAGGGAAAACATCGTCGGTTCATTTTTGCATACCATGCTGATCGCCTGCCAGCTGACAGGTTTGCCGGATCAGAAAGACACGCGGGATCCGGTTTATTTCCGGTGCACAGAGGAAGAATGGAACCGGACGTCTGAAGGCCAAAGGCACGCCATTGCCGCATCCGCACTGAAAGAGTTCTATACAGCCGACTTTTTCCTGGAAAGCACCCTCATCAGAAAAGACCCGAAAACCGGTATGCCGGATTTGCACATACCGGATGATTATGCCCGAATGGATCGGCAGGCATATGATCGGCTGGCTTTATTGCTTTCCCGCCTGCCTGCCAATATGGAACGGATCGGCGTGAATCTGACAAAGAACCGCTGCCGGGAAACATATCTGGGCGCTGAAGATGATTGTTTATTGACTGTTATCATGGATGCCTCCTTTGATTCCATATAAGAGAAGCGTGTCATGATCCGCATCGCTGATGCATCCGGGTATGGGCGCATCCCGCCGCTTCATGGAAAACCGGAAGGAAACGTATCGAACCGGCAAGAATTCGCACGATGCGGCAGAACAGCCGTCACGCTGCCGCAATATGGTTTCCATCCGTATCAAAAAACGTGGGTTCCGGGATTTATTGTTCCGGAACGGGCAAAATACATGAACGGAAAGGCATGATACGATGAGAACCCTGGAAGAGCTGCTTAAAGAAAACCGGCTGAAGGATCCGGAAGACATCGACGCGCTGGTGGAGCTGGCGGAGATTACGGGGCTGCTGATCCAAAAAGAACAGTATGAGGACCTGGAACGTCTGATCCGTGATACGGTCGGCAATGAATATTATGAAGCGCTTTCCTGGGTGCTGGCCGCGGTCCAGGAGGAATTTGACAGGCAGGATCAATGCCGGCTCAGGGATTTTACCTGCTTCCTCGGGGGATCCGTCGCGGATTACAGCGAATTCATCCGGCGCCTGCAGGTCGATCTCCGGGCGGTGGACAGCGACGTAAGGACCGTCCTTGGAAAGGATGGCGAGGTGCAGTCGTTTTTCAACATCCTCATATACAGAACCGCTTACCGGAACATCTTTCTCGTCACGGAAGAAAACTTTGACACGAAGGACAACGACTTCATCCGGTATGAGCTTCGGTTCAAAAGATGACCGGTCCGGCGGGAACGGCTGGTATCCCGCGGACCGGAAGAAGATGCCGGAAAGGCCGGCGGACAAATGAAACAAATCCCGATGGGGCTGTGATGCCCGGGCGTTCAAAAAAAGCCCGGGCATCACAGCCCTAAAAAATATCTGAAAATTCGCGTCCATCCGCTGCCACCCGTCAGGAAGCTCCGTATCAACTTCTGGAAGCGCAAAGCGCCTCCGGTCAAAAAACAAAAACAAACCAGAAAGAAAAAACAGAAAGAAAGAATTTATTGGAGGATTAAAAAAATGAGTACTGTGAACACTGAAATCCGTGTGAAGACCGGTCATCCTGTCGTTGGTATCGTACTGGGTATTGTGGGTATTGCGGTAGCGCTTCTGACAACGCTTCTGTTCGGCGTGATCGCCGGCGCGGTCGCCGCGGCGCTCGGCCTCGGCGCGGCGCTCCTGGGCTTCAGCGCCCGTAAGAAGGGCGGCCGCGGCGTCGGCGCCATCGTCGCCGGCGCGCTGGCCCTGGTGCTGGCCGTGACCATGACGCTCGCTTCTGTCGGTATGATGAAAAACCTCAAGGCGACCGCCGACGCGTCCGGCGTTGCCCCGACCTTTGCCAGATATATGGATAACCCCTACCTTGGCCTGTCCTCTGTGGCGGCGAACGCCATCAACGACAGCAAGAACCCGGAGGCGGTCAAGAAGATTCAGGGCGAACTGGAAGCGCTGCGCAATTACGTGGCGGACAACCAGAAGCCTGCTGCGGAAACCGCTCCCAACGCTGCCTGATCCAAACCATACATGATCGTCCCTGCCCCCCTCGGGCAGGGCTTTTTTTCTTCCGTCCGGCATGTTCGCCATGGCGGCCTGAAATGCGGATTCCTGTGGCTTTCGTCCATCCGCCGCGCCATCGCCGCCGCGCTGTCCGCCACCGGGGCCTGCCGGCCCGCTGTTTGATGAAAATGGCCCGGGGCCTGCCGGCCCGTTGCTCGGTGAAAACTGTCCACCGGAC
>CAMJXZ010000042.1 GCA_946409855.1 uncultured Clostridia bacterium
GTTGTACGCGACCGTGAGCCTGATCTGCTCTGAATGGTCGGGCGCTTCGGCTGCCGCGGCAGGGAATGAGCCGGCCAGCAGCGTGACGGTCATGGCCAGGCAGAGCAGTGCGGAGAACAGTTTTTTCATGGGGAACCCTCCTTTTTTATTTGTTTTCATCAGCCCTTCACGGAGCCGATCATAACCCCTTTGACAAAATACTTCTGCACAAACGGATAAACCAGCATCATGGGCACCATGGAGATGAACAGCGTCGCATAGCTGATCGTGGTGGAACCGAGATTGCTGTCTGCCTCGCCGCTTTGGATCAGTGCTTCCGTGTTGAAGATCATATTGCGCAGCACCAGCTGCAGCGGCGCTTTTTCGGAGGTGCTCAGATAGATCGACGCGCTGAACCATGAATTCCAGTGCCCTACGGCGTAGAACAGGCTGATGGTCGCGATGGAGGCCTTGCTCAGTGGCAGGACGATCTTCCACAGGGTCTGCCATTCGTTTGCCCCGTCGATCAGGGCTGCCTCCGTCAGTTCTCTCGGGATGGTCTGAAAATAAGTCCGCATGATGATCATGTTGTAGATCTGCATGGCCCCCGGGACGATCATCGCCCAGATGGAATCATACAGGCGCAGCTTCTGCACGAGCAGAAAGGTCGGGATCATGCCGCCGCTGAAAAACATGGTGAAGGCAAAATACATCGAAATAATACCGCGGAAAGGCATGTCTTTTTTCGACATCGGGTAAGCGGTGAGCACTGTCAGGCATGTGTTCAGAAGCGTTCCGAGACCGGTGTAGATCAATGAATACCGGAGGCCCTGAAGCACCTTGCCGTCCTTGATGATCGTTTCATAGGCCCTTGTGCTGAATTCGACCGGCCAGAGTCCGACATCGCCCCGGGCAAAGGCTTCGTAGCTGGAAAAAGAAACGGAAAAGATGTTCAGCACCGGGGCAAGGACGATAATGAGCACCGTGGCGCACATCAGATACAGGAAAAAATCAAAGATCCTTGATGAAAGCGATCTGTCTCTGATCATGCCGTGCCTCCTTACCACAGACTGGTATCCGAGATATGCCTGATGAGCCTGTTCACGCTGAACACCATCAGACAGTTGATGACGCCCGTGAACAGATCCACCGCCGTGCCGAAGCTGTACATTCCCTGGCTGAGACCTACCCGGTAGGAGAAGGTGCTGATGATGTCCGCCACGGAATTGTTGGCCGGATTTTGCAGAAGCAGCGTTTTTTCATAGCCGACGGACAGCAGCTTCCCGCTCTCCAGGATCAGCATGATGATCACGGTCGGCATGATGCAGGGCAGGCTGATGGTGATCATCTGGCGGAACCTGGACGCGCCGTCGACGCTGGCGGATTCATACAGCTCCTGGGGCACAGCGGTCAGTGCGGAAATGTAGATGATGGAGCTGAATCCGAAGCTCTGCCAGATCTGCGACAGGATATAGATCGGCCGGTACCAGGGGACGCTGCCCATGAAATAAATGCTTTCCCCGCCGCATGCTCTGATCAGCCGATTGACGATACCGGAGCCGGGATTCAGCAGCAGGGACAGCATGCTGCATACGGCGACCAGGGAAATGAAATGCGGCAGATAGGATACTGTCTGCACCAGCTTTTTCAGCCGGACATACTTGACTTCATTGAGCAGCAGGGCGAAGACGACCGGGACGGGGAAGCAGAAGATGAGCTGCAGGATGCTGATGCTCAGGGTATTCCGGATCAGCTGCCCGAACTGCCGGTGCGAGAACAGCTTGTTGAACCAGTAGAGGCCTGCCCATCGGCCGTTCAGGATGCTGTCGCCTACGCGGTACTTCTGAAAAGCGATCAATGCGCCGTACATCGGCCCGTAGCGGAATATGAGGCACCAGAGCACGCCCGGCAATACCATGAGCAGCAGGAGCTGGTTTTTCCGGATGGATTTTTTCAGCTCCGCCAGCCGTCCCTTCGGTACCGGAGACGGGGCCATGACCGTGTTTTCAATATCAGAGCCCTCCTTGTTCTGTCCCGAGATGCAGACGGTATTGTTTGGGGGTCAGGCCCGTTTCCTTCTTGATAAACTGGTTGAAATACGAACGGGTCGTGAAGCCGCTTGCTTCCATGATCTGCAGGATGCTGAGCGCGGGGTCCGCCATCAGCCCGGTGATATGCTCCATGCGTTTCCGGGCAATGTACCGGTTCAGGGTCTCGCCTGTCTGCTCACGGAAGAGACGGGACAGATAGGTCGGGTTGTATCCGGTCACGTCCGAGATCTGGGACAGGGACACGTCCTGGTTCAGATGGGCCTTGACATAGCGTTTCACAAAATGGATCGTTGTCATGGGGATCTCGTTTTTGACATCGGAGATGACTTTTACGCAGGCGTCGAAGCGCTCCTCTTCAAGATACCGGGCCCCGGTCTGATACTTGACGGAAAGCTGGTCAAGGCTTTCAATGGGATAGCTGTAGCAGAGGGCGCATTCCGTTTGCGTCGTGGCGGTGTATACGGCCTGGATGCGCTCCATGATCCCCATCAGCCATGTCCCGGGAAAGGCCGGGCCTTTTCTGTTCACGGATACCACGAGAACGGCCGTGCTGTCGGCGGTGCTTGTGCTGCAAATGCCTGCGATCCGTCCGCGAAAATACCGTTTCAGCGCTTTTTGCAGGATGCCGGGCCTGGCGGCGGTCCCGTTCGGTGTCTTCAGCAGCAGAAGCATCAGGGGAAAGCTCTCCTCCTGAAAGCCGAGCAGTGAAAAAGCTTCTTCCTGCTGGGACGAACGCCGGGGCATCAGCAGTTTTTCGCACAGCCGCCTGGCGATCGGATCGCTCTCTTCTCCTTCCGCGAGCCAGGACTTGTGGCCCAGACTGCGCTCCGCATCCGTAAGCGCCTGGAAGATCCGGGCGCGGATGCTCTCCAGATCCTCGGTTTTCAGGATGTAGTCGGACGCGTGGAGCTGAATGCCTTCATAGGCATAGGTGAAGTCCGAATAGGCGGTGAGCAGGATCACGCGGCAGTCCTCCGCCTGGAGCCTGACCTGCCTAGCCAGCTCAAGGCCGCTCATGTCCGGCATCTGGATATCGGTGATCAGCAGCTGGACAGGATATTCGCCGCACAGCTTCAAGGCCTGATGTCCGCGGTAGGCTGTGTGTATCTCCAGCTCCAGCGGCGGATCCTTTTCCAAGATGCCTCTGATGGTATCGACGACGTGAGGCTCGTCGTCCACAATCAAAACCTGAAAAATCATGCGTCCTTTTCTCCAATCCTCAGCTTCACCATAAGTCCGCCCAGATCGCTGACGGATAATTCAACGCCGCCGTGCGTGCCGTAACAGAGCTTGAGCCTGCGGTGCACATTGACCAGCCCCGTGGTGCGGCTGCCGTCTGTGTCGTTTTCCAGACGCCGCGTCAGCGTTTTCGGCAGCTCCGGATCAAAGCCGTCTCCGCTGTTTTCCACTGTGACCGATACTTCGCCGCCGTCAGCCGCAAACGAGATGCGGATGCGGACGATGCCTGAAGAGCCGGTCATGCCGTGGACGATGCAGTTTTCCAATACTGGCTGCAGGAACAGCTTTGGCACTCTGTGCTGCTTAAGCTCCTCCGGGACGGGCGGGATCTCCGCCTGAATGGTTTCCCCGAACCGCATGAGCTGGATCTTCAGGTAAGTGACCGCATGATCGTACTCGCTTTCCAGCGTCAGGAGGCTGCCGTCCGCTTTTGTGATGTACCGGAAGTATTTGCCCAGGTATCCCGTGAATTTTGCCGCCGTCTCCGTGTCCTCGTCCTCGAGCATGGACCGGAGGAAGAAAAAGCTGTTGTAGAGGAAATGAGGATTGATCTGCGCCTGGAGGGTCTTGAGCTGTGCCTGCTGCAGCGTGATGGTCTGGCGGTAATTCGTGTCGATGAGCTCCTCAAGCCTGTCCGTCATCTGGTTGAAGCCCGTAGCTAGGGCGGTGAATTCCCGGGAAGTCTGGGGCTCCACCCGTACGGCCAGATCGCCGCGTCCGGCCCGGCTGTAGGCGTGCACCAGCGCCCGGACCGGGCAATTCACATGCCTGTGGAAGGAACGCAGGATCAGCAGGATCACTGTCAGCATGGTGATGAAGAATACGAGTGCGCTGATCAGCAGCAGATTCGGGACCCGGCTGATCTGACCGGAGGGAATCAGCTGGATGAAGGAGCAGTCCAGCTTTTCGGAATAGGCGCACATGGCCGCGTACGCTCTTCCGCCGGCGGTGAGCTCCGCACGCGTATCCTGCTTTCCGTGCTTTGCAAGCAGGCTCTGCAGCTCCGCGGCGCCGATGGGAAGACTGCTTCTGGTCAGGCAGACGCCGGAGGGATAGTGATACAGAAACGCGTTGTTCCCGGAAAAGGTATTGAAGGACGAGAGCATGTCCTGGATCCGGTCTTCGCTCAGCCGCAGGGCGATCAGGATGTGTCCGTTCCGGGCGGAGGTAGCGCTGATGGGATAATAGCAGGGGAGATAAAACGCGCTGCCGATCCGCGTCAGGGCGGAATCAGATGCCTGAAAGGCCGTGTAGAGATCCTCGATCTCCTGAAGCCGGACGGATCGGATGGAGATGTCGCCCTGCTGTACCTTCAGCTCTTTTTCCAGCCTTGGGAAACAGACCTCCATGCCGTCGATCAGAGCGTTCATCTGCTGAGCGACATCCAGCTCCAGGCGGAGCCGGTTCAGTTCCCATTGGTAGTGCGCGCCGGTCGAGAAGGACCCCTTCCTTAAGCGGGTGTAGAAGAGCACCAGTTGGGAGGAATCCCGGTAGAAGAGCTGGTCCGTCATGTCGCGCCGGATCCGCTGCACGTTTTCCTCGAAGGTGCCGCGGAGGTAATTGACGTTGTTCTGTGTGGACGTATAGAGCTCCTGGGTTACCACATACCGTCCCCACAGCGTGCCGGCGATCTGGATGGACAGCAGGATCAGCAGCAGGATCAGCACCGTGGTGGTCAGTCTCCGGACGAGCGAGAAGCTTTTTGCGTTTTTCATATAAGCTGAACCTCCGTACACATCCCACGCAATCGGCTGTCTGATGCTCGCTGTTCGTTGGTGGGATTATATTATGGCCGTCTTCGAAAGTAAATAGAACAAGGCGTTTCGGGTAAAGAAATCGAAAAAAAGTATCAAATCCGACTCTCGCGCCGGCCTTTCCGCTGGTATAATTGAGAACAGAAGGGGAGTGAACGCATGACATCCATCCTTTGGCAGGAAAAGCTGCGCGTTGAAGAAAAATATGATCTGATCGTCTGCGGCGGCGGTGTCGCCGGAGCGGCCGCCGCGCTGTCGGGCCGGCGGCACGGACTGCGGGTGCTCCTGCTCGAGAAGCAGTGCATCCTCGGCGGGCTGGCTACCGGCGGGCTGGTCAACTACTGGGTCCCGCTGTGCAACGGCCGCGGGAAATATGTGATCGGGGGCATGGCGCGCGAGCTGCTGAACCTGTCGCTTGCGCACAGCTTTAATACCCTCAGGCCGGACTGGCTTCACGGCGAGCCCCGGCATGAAACGGAGCAGCGCAGCGACACATGGTTTTCCGGCGGCTTGTTCGCTCTGTCCCTGCTGAAGCTCCTGAAGGAAGAAGGAGTCACCATCCTCTACGACGCGCTGGTTTCATCGCCGGTGATGGAGGGCGGCCACTGCGCGGGGATTATCATCGACGGCAAGTCGGGCCGGAGGCTTTATCCGTGCGCTGCCGCCGTGGACGCGACGGGCGACGCGTCCGTCATGAAGCAGGCGGGGGTTCCCGTGACCGACGGAGAGAACTACTTCACCTATTACGGCGAAGCTGTTTCCCTGAACGGCTGCCGTGCCGCGCTGGAAACGGGAAATGTCTTTCTTGCCTATGATCATCCCAGGGGCGGCAGCGCGGATCTGCACGGCCGTGAACAGCCGGAGCACAAAGCGCCGTATGCCGGCTGCGATATGGAGATCGTCAATCAATACCTGCAGGAAAACCAGCTTTTCATGTACGAAAAAGAGAAGGACCGCTGCGGCATGGGGAGAAACATCCACGCCCTGCCTACAATACCGCAGCTGAGGACTGCGCGGCACATCGACGGGAATGCCGTGTTTACCGGAGACGAGTGGTTCCGGCACAGTGAAACGTCCATCGGCACCATCTGCGATTTCGAGTTCAGGGACAGGCTGTACGAAGTGCCGTACGGGACGCTCGTGAAGGATGGCTTTGACAATCTCATCGCCTGCGGCCGGTGCGCTTCCGCCGTTGGCAGGGGATGGGACGTGCTGCGCGTGATCCCGCCCGCGGTGCTCACGGGGCAGGCGGCCGGCACCGCCGCGGCCCTTGCCTTGTCATGCCGTGTTCCTGTTGTGGAAGCGCCGGTCCGGCAGCTGCAGCAGGAACTGGCGCAAACCGGCGTGATGATCCATTATCCGGATGCCATGGTTCCTTTGAACGGACAAGCCTGAAAACGGCGGGAACGGGGTGATCGAATGAGCGGACCGTATTATTGCAATCCCTTGAATCTGCCCTACAGGTACCAGCTTTTCGGCCGCGGGGAAGGGCGCAGCGCTTATCGGGAGGCGGCCGATCCGAGCCTGGTTTTTTTCCGGGACAGGTATTATCTGTTTTCGTCGATGACGGACGGCTTTTTTACGGGCAGCGACTTGTGCAACTGGGATTTCCATCCCTTTACGGAGGAGATCCCGATCCACGACTACGCTCCGGACGCATGCGTCATCGACGGAGAACTTTGGTTCTGCGCGTCGCGCGGGGGTATGAACGGCGCGTTCTATCACAGTCCCGATCCCGTCAATATACCCTTCCGGATGATCCCGGCGTCCTTCGGGTTCTGGGACCCTCATCTGTTCTGTGATGACGACGGGAGGCTCTATTTTTTCTGGGGCTGTTCCAATAAAAAGCCGCTGTGGGGCGTGGAGCTGGAGCGGGGGACGATGCGGCCTCTGTGCGACCCGGTCGGACTGATTTGGGGACATCCGGAGCGCCACGGCTTTGAGCGATTCGGGGAAAACAACCGGGACTGCGGGAAAATGCCCTACATCGAAGGCCCCTGGATGACAAAGCACAACGGGAAATACTTTTTGCAGTACGCCGCTCCGGCGACTGAATACAATATCTATTCGGACGGGGTCTACGTGGCGGACGTGCCGCTTGGACCGTACCGCCCGGCGGAGATCAATCCGTATACCCATCAGCCCGGCGGGTTTATTTCAGGCTCCGGTCACGGGTCGACCCTGAAGGATGTGCGCGGACGATACTGGCATACGGATACGCTGGGCATCAGCCGCTCTCATCCGTATGAGCGCCGGCTGGGGCTGTGGCGGGCGGGCTTTGATCATCGCGGCGCACTGTTCTGCGACCAGCGGTTCGGCGACTGGCCGCATTCCGTGGACGCCCCGCTCTGGTCCGACCCGGAATGGATGCTCCTTTCTTATGGAAAACCGGTGCAGGTCAGCTCCGGCAAGGATCCGCAGTCGGCCGTTGACGAAAGTATCCGTACATGGTGGAGCGCTTCCGATGACGACCCGCGGCCCCGGATCACTGTCGATCTGCTCAATATCCGGCTTGTCCATGCCGTGCAGATCAACTTCGCCGATGAAGGCCTCAGCCCCGATCCCGGCCCGGAAGCCAGGTGGAGCAGGCACTTGAGCGTTCCACGCGTCATTGAGGAACGGCCGCTGTATACGCGCTGGATGCTGGAGACATCAAAGGACGGGCGGCGCTGGGACGTTCTTGCGGATAAGCGCGCATGCCTGACGGACCTTCCGCACGATCTGATCATCAACGGGACGGGGATCAGTGCCCGCTATCTCCGCCTGACAGTCACAGAGCTGCCATACGGCCAGACGGCAAGGATATCCGGTCTGCGCGTGTTCGGGAAGGCATCCGGGTGTCCGCCGCAAAAGGCACGCATCCGCGAAGCGCGCCGCCTGCCGCTGGACGGGCTCCTCCGGTGGGAGGCCGAACGGAGCACAGGAGCCTGCGTCTGCTGGGGGCCCGACCCGGACAGGCTGTACCACAGCATGATGGTCTACGGGCAGCAAAGCGCCGTCATTACCGCGCTTCTTGCGGGGCAACCTGCCTGGGCGCGCGTGGATTGCTTCAATGAGTCGGGCGTCACCCGCGGGGACGCCGCATTGCTGTGCGAATCCGAATGAAGCATGTTCCGCACTGAACGGAACGGTGCTCCCGCCGTCTTGATAAAGATCGATCCCCGGCCCGCAATCCGGGCCGGGGATCGTTGACTGCCGGTTGCTTCGGGGGCACGTTATCCTTTTACGGAGCCGCTGAAGCCGATGGAGTAATACTTCTGCGTGGCGAGGAACAGGGAAGCCACGGGGATGGATATGATGACGGCGGCGGACGCGAAGCTGCAGAACCACTGGTCGATGTATTCTCTTTCCAGCATCTGGTACATGCCGACTGCTACGGTGTAATAATCCTTGTTGGGACCGCAGAGGATCTTGGCCAGCATGAAATCCTTGAAGGGCCCTGCGAAGGAGTTGAGCAGGGTGAACACGATGATGGGCTTGCTCAGCGGCATTACGATCTTCCTGAGCACGTTCCACTTGGTGCAGCCGTCCAGCATGGCGGCCTCGTCAAGTGCGATGGGGATGGTGTCGAAGAAGCCCTTCGCGATATGATACCCGAGGCCCGCGCCGCCCGAATAGATGGCGATCATGGACAGGCGCAGCAGCGGTCCGTTGGTCCAGCCCAGCATCTTGAAGATGTAATAGTTGGCGATCATGGACATGAAGCCGGGGAAGAGGTTGATGATCATCGCCGCGTTCATCAGCTTTTTGCGGCTGGAAAACCGCAGCCGCGACAGCGTGTACGCGACGGATACCACGAAGAACGTGCTGAGCATGCAGGTCGCGGCGGCCACGATCAGGGTGTTGAGCAGCATCTGGGGAAAGTTGAACACGGAAAAGTCCGTGAACAGCTTCACATAGTTGTCCAGCGTGTAGAACGAGGGCAGGAAGGTGGAGCTGTAGGATCCCTTTGTGCCGCGGAAACTGGTGAGGATGACCCAGAAGATGGGAATCAGCCACAAAAAGGCCAGGACCGCCAGAAAGGCATGGGCGAGGACGATGCCGATCTTTTTTTGGGCGGGCTTCTTTTTCCATGCGCCGGATGCTTTGATCATCTGAATCCCTCCTCGTTGCGGTAAGAGCCGCTGAAGCGGAAAGTCAGGAGCGACACGATGCTCAGCGTGATGAACGTGATGATGCCGATCACGGCGCCGACGTCATAGTACTGGTTGTCGATGGTCAGCTTGTACAGCCAGGTGATCAGCAGATCCGTATCGCCCGCGGTGGAGCCCACGGCCCTGGGAAGGCCCGCCGAGGTCAGGTAAATGACGTTAAAGTTGTTGATATTGCCCGTAAACACGGTGATCAGGTAAGGCGTCGTGACAAAGAGCATATAGGGCAGGGTGATGCGGGTGAAGGTCACGAAGGGATTTGCGCCGTCCACCTTGGCCGATTCGTACAGCTCCTGCGGGATGCTCTGCAGGATGCCGGTGATCTGCAGCAGGGTATACGGCACGCCGACCCAGATATTGATCAGAATGACGGTGATCCGCGCCCAGCTTGTATCGGTAAAGAACGGCAGCGGCGAATCGATCCAGCCCAATTCCTTTAGGAGCACGTTGACGGCCCCGTTGGGCTGGAGCATCTGCCGCATGATCAGCAGGGTGACGAAGTGCGGCACCGCCACCGTCAGCACAAAGCAGAAGCGCCAGAACTTTTTGATCCTGATCTCCTTCCAGTTGATGAACAGCGCGAGCAGCATGCCCAGGATATAGTTGGAAAACGTGGCCGCCAGCGCCCAGAGGATTGTCCAGCCCAGCACCGACCAGAAGGTCTGGCCGAGGCTGCCGTTCAGCGCCAGCGTGCGCTCAAAGTTCTTCAAGCCCACCCAGTCGAACAGCACCAGCTTTTTGTCCAGCACGCTGTAATTGGTGAACGCCATGCAGGCCATGAAGACCAGCGGCAGCAGCGTAAAAGCGCAGATGCCCAGGAGGGGCGGCGTCAGAAGGGTCATGTGCAGCCGCTCGTCCGCGTATGCCCGCAGCTCCCGCCGGAAGCCGGGCGCACGCTTTCCCTGCTTTTTGAAGCTGCCCGCCCGGTAGCTGGCCTTGACCGACGCCCTGAGCAGCATGATCCCGCAGATCAGGATCGCCACCGTGATGATCCCGTACAGCAGGATGTTCAGCGACCGGTCGCCGTCGATGTATTCGAATATGCTTTTTTCGTCGTTCCAGACCTTCTGCTGGCCGACGGTCCCCAGGGTCATCAGCTTATCCAGGTTGTACAGGCCGGAAGAAAGCATATATCCGATCACGCCGGCCTCTGCCGCCAGGAACAGCAGACCTTTGATGATCTGGCCCCGCGCGGCGCAGCCCGCGCCCCAGACGGCTGCCGACAGATATTCCCATCCTGAGCCTTCCTTCAGGGCCTGCAGGAACGTCGTTTTGGGCGTCAAACGCTTTTTCATTGACTTCACATCCTTTATGAAAAGAAGGGCAGTGCCCCTTCTCCCTGCGGGAAAAGCGCGGCGCTGCCCTGTGCACGGAAAGCTCAGATGCCGGGATTATTGACGGCCTGGGTGAATGTTTCGGTCTTTTCGGCGGCGTTCTCATGGGTCACGATGCCGTCGCGGATCTCGTTGCCCATGCTCTCGGCGGGAGACCAGTAATAGCCGAATTCAGTATAGCTGGCGCGGGCCAGAGCCACTTCGCTGACGGTCTTGGCGTCTACCACGCAGATGGGGTCGTCGGCCACTTCGGCGATCAGAGCGTTTTGGCAGGGCACATAGCCGCGCTTTTCGTAGTGCGCCTTCTGGCCTTCGTAGCTGGCCAGGAAGCAGGCGAGCTCGAGAGCGGCCACGGGGGGCTCGGTGGTGGACTTGACGCCGACCGCCTTGGCGGAGGTGAAGGGACGCAGCTGGCAGCTGGTGCCGTCGATCATCACGGAGGGCAGCACGGCCACGCCGAAGTTGTCGCCCAGCACCTCGCGGGTCTGGGTCGCCTGCCAGGTGCCGCAGATATAAGCGTTGCAGTTGCCTTCGCGCATCATGCCGATGGCGTCGGAGGGCTCGGCCACGATGAAGTTTTCGTTCTTGACCAGGTCCACCAGGGTATTGGTCACGGCCACGCCTTTTTCGCCGCCCAGCTGGATGCCCGCGGCCCGGTCTTTCCCGTCCGCGCCGAAGAAGGTGCAGCCGTTGGCCAGATAGAAGGCGGCCAGATAATAGCCGTTGCTCAGGGGGAAGGCGACCTTGCCCTTTTCAAGCATGGCGTCCAGGGAGAGCACGTCCTCTTCGGTGAACACGCTCTTGTCATAGTACATGAAATAGGTATCCGTGGTGACCGGCACGCCGTAGAGCCCGTCTTCGTAGATCAGGCAGTTGACCAGCGTTTCGGGATAGTTTTCCTGCACATAGGCCATGTATTTGCCGCCCCATTCGGTCAGGGCGTTGGCCTGGCACAGGGTCTCAAGGCCGGTGGAGCCGTACAGGAACACGTCAGCAGCGGCTTCCATATCGCGCGGGACCAGCTTTTTGGCTTCGGATTCGGAGCTGACGCCGTACTCAAAGGTAATGTCCCATTCGGGATGAGCGGCGTTGAATTCGTCGCACAGGGTGTTCAGCCATGCGCCCAGGTCGGGGTTCTGGTCTTCGGAAGGGCTCCATACGCGGAGCGTGAACTTTTCCGGGGCGGATTCGGCGACGGCGGCCGCCAGCCCCATCACCATGCACAGCGCCAGAAGCAATGCGGTAAACCTTTTCATGATGTGTTCCTCCTTATGATCTTCCTTGATGAACGAAACATACTGTTCTTTGTTTCGAATCGCAAGCGTATCATATCACGCTATTTGGTAAAAGTCAATCCATAAATTTCATCAATTTCGGAAAAATACTTGCTTAAGTGCGAAACAAATGCTATAATAAAACGGTAACGTCGGGCATATTTCGTAAAGTTTCGTAGATGCCGGAATGCATGAGGAGAGCCATGAAAGCGAATTATCATACGCATACAGAACGGTGCAGGCACGCGCAGGGGACGGAAGAGGATTACATCCGGGAAGCGCTGAAGGCAGGGGTTTCCATCCTCGGCTTTTCGGATCACGCGCCGTTTCCGGATCACGATTTCGGCTTCCGCATGCCGTATGACGAACTGGAGACACATTTGAGCGCCCTGGACCGCTTGGCAAAACTGCATGCATCTGATATAGTAATCAGGAAAGGTCTTGAGATCGAGTACCTTCCCCGGTACCGGGATTATTACGAACGGCTCCTGACGCGGGACGGACTGGATTATCTGCTGCTGGGAGAGCATTTTTATCCGGATCACGGGGAAGCGCCTTTCATCACGTCCGCCCAAAGCACTTTGGATAATATACGCTATGCCGAGGGGATCGCGGCTGCGCTCAAAACCGGTTACTTTTTTGCGGTCGCCCATCCGGACCTGTTCACGATGAATCACTTTGCCTGGGACAGAAACTGCGACGCCGCCGTGGACATCATCCTGAACGCCGCCGTATCCGCGGGCGCGATCCTGGAGCTGAACGCGAACGGCTTCCGCCGGGGCGTCCATTCCTACCCGGACGGCGACAGATACATGTATCCCCATATCAAATTCTGGGAAGCGGCCGCACAGACCGGCCTGCCCGTAATCATCGGGTCGGACTGCCACGAGCCCTGCCAGGTGTGGGACGAACAAATGGACAAAGCGAAGGCCATGCTAAGGGCGCTCGGCATCGTGCCTCTGGAACAGATGGAGGACCGCATTGCCCATGAGCGGCGGAAAAAAAGGAGCGCGCTATGAACATCAGAGACATCGCCCGGCTTGCGGACGTGACGCCCGGAACGGTATCCAAGGTATTGAACAATTATCCGGACGTGGGGGAAGCCACGCGCCAGCACGTGCTGAAGATCATCGCCGAAAACCAGTACGAGCCCAAGGGACGCGGGAAAAAAGCGGAAGCGTTGCCGCCGCGGATTGGCATGGTGGTGGAAAGCGTGTACAACCCGTTTTACAGCGAGGTGGAGGATTCCCTTTCCATCCATCTGCACAACGCGGGCTATACGCTGATTTCTTTCCATGACAATTTTTTTGCCCAGAACAAGCGCGAAAAATTCGCGGAGCTGCTGACGGATTTTCAGCCCGAAAAGCTGAACGGCCTGATCTATATCGGCGGCAACTTTGAGGAAGTGACGCCGGAGGAGTTTTCCCAGCTGCCCTGCCCGACCATTTTTGTGAACACCATGCTTCCCTATCCCACCGGAAAGCTGCTGTATTCAAGCGTTCAGGTCAGCCAGTTCGCGACGGCCTACGCGCAGATGGAGCGCCTGATCGGCCAGGGTCACAGGGATATCTGCACGATCATTTCCTCCAATATCGATACGAGCGTGTACAGTCTGCGCTACAGGGCGTACCGCGCGGCGCTTTCGCAGAACGGCCTTGAAAAAAATCTCGCCGCTTTCCTCGAAACGGACTATCAGTTTGACAAGGCGTACGGCGCCGTCCTCGCCCATTTCAGGGCGCACCCGGAGACGACTGCCGTCTGCAGCGGGATGGACATTGTGGTGCCCGCCGTTCTCCGTGCGCTGCACGACGCGGGGAGGATCCCTGGCAAGGACGTGAATATCCTGAGCTTTGACGGTCTCCCCGCGCTCAAATACTGCATCCCTTCCATTTCGACCTACGAGCAGCCCACGCAGGACATCGTCCGGTTTGTCTTCCACCTGATCGACGGGCTGATCAACAAGACCCAGAATCACCAGCACATCACCTTCCAGCCGCTGTTCAAGCAGCGCGAGTCCTGCTGAATGGGAGCGTGCCCATGCAGAAACAGTATAAGAATTATGTTTTCGATCTGTACGGGACCCTTGTCGACGTGCTGACGGACGAGGAAAGCCAGCGGCTGTGGACGTCCTTTGCCTGGTATCTGAAGCTGCTCGGCCTGCCTGCGGAAGCGGGATCCCTCAGGGCGGATTATCTGCGCCTGTGCGCGGAAGCGCAGCGGGCGAAGGCCGATATGCTCATGGCAAAAGGGATCGAAGGACCGTATGAAGCGGATATCCTGACCGTATGGCAGGCGCTGGGAAACGAAAAAGGTATGCGTTTGACCATCCGTCAGGCAACGGAAATATCCCGGGTGTTCCGCGCGCTGTCGCTCAGACGGCTCGGCCTGTTCCCCGGCGCTGCGGAGGTGCTCGGCGCGCTGCGGGCGGCGGGCAAAAAAGTGATCCTGCTTACAAACGCGCAGTCCGGCTTTACCCGCCCGGAGCTTCATCTGCTTGGGCTGGACACGGCCTTTGACGCGATATTTATTTCGGGCGACGCGGGCGTTAAAAAGCCGTCGCCCGCGTTTTTCGGTCTGCTTTGGCAGACGGGGCTCCGGCCGGAGGATTCCGTCATGGTCGGCAATGACGGCCGGTGCGATTGCCGGGGAGCTGCCGAAGCAGGCATGGACAGCTTTTATATACATACCGAACAATCTCCCGAGGATGAACCGGTATTGCCCAAAAATTGTCATAGAATCCGAACGCTGACCGATCTGATCGGCTGATATTCAGGGAAATCGGGCCGGCGGTCAAAAACAGGGGGCTGTTGCAGAAGCACAAGAATCTGCAGCAGCCCCATATCCATGTCCGTCTATAATGGAGGGTAGAATGACAGCACAAAAAAGCCTAGATGCCGATGTATATCGGATTTTCGATGAGCGCCCGAACGCTTGTCCCCCGCCAAAGAGATGTACCTCTTTTGGTTTTGATGCCGCGCTCATTCAGATACTGCGCTACCCGGTTTGTCCCGTATCCGTGATTAGTCAGCAGATCGAAGATT
>CAMJXZ010000043.1 GCA_946409855.1 uncultured Clostridia bacterium
GAAGCCCTGCCGCCTCCGGTCGGCTGCGCCGATCCGGCGAATAAATCGCCGGACGGACATGGGCTTCGTGCCGCTCTGTCCCCATCATATCTCCTTCACATCTTGACTTTCTCCATCATTTTCCTACCCATGAAAAGTTACTCCGGCGTGCAGTCGGGGATGATAAAAAGCGAGACGGGGATAATAAAACGCGCGGATCGATTGAATCCGCTCCCGCTTCATGGTATAATGGCATATCCCAATAGATCGGACCGGAGGAGGAAAAAACAATGTTCAAACGTCTCACAGCGGTGCTGACGGCGCTTTGCCTGATGCTGTGCGGCTGCGCGCTGGCGCAGGAAGAGAAATTTGTCAGTTACCACTCTGACTTTTCGAGCGGGACGGACGGGTGGTACGCCAGGAGCGCCGGCGGGGCTTCCATTTCCGTTCAGGACGGCGCGCTGACCATCGTCGGCCGCACCGGCTCCTGGAATTCCCCGGGGCGGGATTTCCCGCTGGAGGCGGGGAAGGAATACGCCCTGAGCGTGCAGGTCCGGCAGGACGCGGTGGCTTCCGCCACGTTCATGATCTCCGTCGCCCATTCCTCGCTGGGCGTGGAATCCTATGAGAACCTGGTCACCGGGGCCGCCGCCAAAGGGGAATGGGTGACGCTTTCCGGCACCTGGACGCCCGCGCCGTTTGACAATTTTATCCTGTATGTGGAAACGGTGGGCAACGACACCCTGGATTTTTCCATCCGGGATTTTACCGTGAAGCTCTATGAGATGAAGGTGGACGAGGAAATCCCCTCCCTGAAGGAAGCGTTCGCCGCCTACTTCCCGGTGGGCACCGCCGTCACCCAGATGGAAGCCCGGAACACCAGGCGCATGGACGTTTACGCCAGCCAGTTTGCCATCGTCACCCCCGGCAACGAGCTCAAGCCCGATTCCGTGCTGGACATCGCGGCCTGCAAGAAGCTGGCCAAAGAGGACGAGACGGCGGTGGCGGTCCACTTTAACGCCGCCCAGCCCATGCTCAGCTACTGCCGGGACCATCAGATCAAGGTGCACGGCCATGTGCTGGTCTGGCATTCGCAGACGCCGGACGCCTTCTTCCGGGAAAGCTACAGCACCGGAAAGCCCTATGTGTCCCGCGAGATCATGCTCGCCCGGCTGGACAATTACATCCGCCTGATCATGGAATACATGCAGGAGAAATACCCGGGCGTCATCGTTTCCTGGGACGTGGTCAACGAGGCCATTGACGACGGCACCGGCAAGCTGCGCGCGTCCAACTGGACGAAGGTGATCGGCGAGGACTTTGTGGAGCGCGCCTTCGAGATCGCCCGGAAGTACGCCCCGGCGGATACCAGGCTCTACTACAACGATTACAATTCCCATCTGGCGCCCAAGGCGGACGGGATCATCGCCCTGCTGACCCGGCTGGCTGCCGAGGGCAACATCGACGGGTACGGGTTCCAGTCCCATTATTCCAGCGGCGGCGTGATGCTGAGCCGGATCCGCAATATGTTTGAACAGGTGGAAGCGCTGGGGCTGCGCGTCCGCGTCAGCGAGCTGGACATCACCATTGACAACACGTCGGACCCCATGCTGAAAGCCCAGGCCTACTGCTATAAAAACCTGTTCGGCCTGTACATGGAGCACGCGGCGCACATCGACGCGGTGCAGTTCTGGGGCGTGACCGACGACCTGAGCTGGCTGGCCGCCAAGCATCCCCTGATCTTTGACGCCCGCATCCAGCCCAAGCCCGCCTTCTGGGCGATCATGGAGCTGGTGCAGTGATCCATTGATGCCGTCCGGATGGGGCAGCCAATGCCCTGAGCCGGATCAGAAACGGCGCCGTTCCCTTTGCGGGATGCGGCGCCGTTTTTGATATTTTACCGGATCACGATCAGCGCGCCGGGCCGCGCCCAGCGGATGATATCCCGCACGCGGTCCTGATCGGCGGCCACGCAGCCGGCCGTGCAGCCGGAAGGACCTTTGCAGTGCAGGAAAATGCAGCTGCCCTTGCCGGGGACGCCTTCCGCGTTGTAATCGATGAACATGCAGTAGTTGTACTGGGGCCGGTAAAGGATCAGGTATTCGTCCGCCGGTGTCCGGGGACGGGCGGTCTCCCGGGTATCCACCAGCCGGTTGTACATCGGATCGCCGGAGGTGGCGCACCAGTAATGGTATTTGGTCACCTGCAGGTAGGGCATCCGCGCCCCCGGGTCTTCCAGGATCCCGAAGGGACAGGTCAGGTGAAAGGTTCCCGACGGCGTGCGCTTGTCCCCTTCCCGGGTTTTGCCGACCCCGTTCCGGCCGACCAGGGCGTCGGTTTCCCAGAGGCAGTGCCACATACCGTGCCGCTTTTCGTGCACGCTCAGCCGGGCGAGGCTGCCGCCCAAATGGGAAACCAGGACGATCTGCGCGGCGTCCCCGGCGGCGGGAACGTCCGCCAGCGCTTCGTCCCGGGAGAAGGGGGTGAGGGGGCCGCCCGTGTCCCGGTCGGTCACGGTGCAGCCGCTTTCCAGCGCCCACTGGCAGGCCCAGGTATCCGCGTGAACACGGATGAGAAAAAGGGCGCCGCAGTCCTGAAAAGCGGAAGGATCGATCTGTTCAAGCGAGTCCGGCAGGGTGATTTCCCGGAGCCTTGTACAGCCCTTAAAGGCGTCCGGCCCGATGACCCGGATCCCTTCCGGCACCGTCACCCGCTCCAGCGCGGTGTCCATATAAAACGCTTCCTCGCCAAGGATCTGCGCTTCGGCCGGCCGGTCCGCGCTCTGGGCGAAGGCGCCTGCCGCCGCCGCCAGGAAAACAGCGGCCAGCAAAAGAAAACGAAACAACCGGCTGTTCCTCCTTTCGGCGTTTGGGCGCGGGATCATCTTTCCGGGCCGTTGACCCGGGACGCGGGCGGGGATCAGCACGGCGGTCCTTCCCGGCGGAAGGAGATGGCGTGGAACCGCTTCTGCAGGTTGATGCGGGCGGCGTTCCGTTCCTTGTCGTCGATCAGGAATATTTCCACCGCGCCCCAGAAAGGCACCGTCGCCAGGATGTCCAGGATGTAGAAAACGATGTCCCGGAAGGTGCCTTCCTCTGTCCACACGCGGCCCAGGAAGGTCATCAGGAGAATGAACAGCAGGCCCGTTCCGCACAAACCGATGCCCAGCATGTTCTGACGGCTTTGTCTCCGGTAATGGATCCGGGATTTCAGCATGACGTTTTTTACGAAAATGTCTTCGAGCTGCCGCTCGTCGTACCCTTCCATGTCGTCAAAGGAGATGACCAGGTCCAGCTTGTAGCGGCGGGGCGCCAGATCATAGGCGCAGAGCAGGAGGTCCGTGAATTCTTCCGACAGCACGGGGGTCCTGGAAAGGAGATTCTGGCTGAAGATATCGCCGGGCTTTTCAAACTTCATGGGGATCACGGCGATCTTATTCTCCGGATCCAGGTCGAAAAAATCATGCTGGATGGTGTTCTGTCTTTCTTTGATGGAATACGTCTTCACGGGGCTGCTCCTTTTTGTTCGGCGGGCAGGAATCAGGACCGGCGCCGCGTGGGCCGTCTGGGGCTTCTTTCCCGCAACGTTACCAAAAACCAAAGGATCTGTCAAGGGCGGCGGTCCCGCCGCAAACGATGCGGCGGACGGGCAGTCTCGTCCGGCGAAGGGATCCGGCGTTTGTTTGTCCGAATCAAACAGCCTTCCGTGAGGAATGGGTCCATCACGGAAGGCTGTTGGTTTTATGCCGCCCGGCAGGCCGCCTGCGCGGTTTTCGGCGGGCGCCTGTTCTTGTTCATTCCCGCGCCTGTGCCGGTTACCGGGTGCTGTGGATCAGTTCCACCAGGCCCGTTCGGTCGTAGAAGGAGGCGGGCTTGGTCAGCACGATGTCAGGCTCGATGCCTTCGTCCACGTTGTAGAAAGAGCCGTTCCGCACCAGGGCGATCTGCTTGGTGCCGGAAATCTGGAACTGGGTGCCGGACGCGGACGTGCAGGGCAGCACCACGCAGGAGCCGCCGCCGGACCGCTGGCCGATCAGGGTCACCGCGTGGGAATCCCTGAAGAAGGCGGGCACGAGGTTTCCGCAGGAGAAAGACAGGGGGGAAATCAGGCAGTACAGATGATAGTCCTGATTGGCCAGCGTGTCCCCGTCGTCGTAATCCGCCTGTTCGTTCAGGTTCAGGTCGCAGTCGTAATTCATGATGCTCAGCGCGCCGGTCATGGTATCGTGCAGGGCGAAGCTGCACTCGTCCAGGTACCAGCACATGACCGCGACCGCCGCGGCCACGCTGCCGCCGCCGTTGTTGCTCAGGTCGATGACGACGTTTTTGATCGGGCTGTTTTCACGCTTGATCTGCGCGTTCGCGTACTGAAGCAGGCGGATGGTATCGTCTCCGCAGTCTTCCAGCGAGGCGGGGATGCCCAGATCGTAATATTCGCTGTAATCTTCCGAAATGGCGCTGCAGGAGAACCCGTCAAAGGTGATGAACGCCGTGTCATCGACCTCCTCGTAGGCGGGGCATTCCTCCGGGTAGGCTTCTTCCCG
The DNA here is from genome assembly GCA_946409855.1 of uncultured Clostridia bacterium. Taxonomy (GTDB): domain Bacteria; phylum Bacillota; class Clostridia; order Christensenellales; family Aristaeellaceae; genus UBA4246. The sequence goes on from CAMJXZ010000043.1 coordinate 4,523, forward strand.
GGCGCTGGAGTAGCGGAAACCGTCGGAAAAGTATTTGCTGTTTGAATAGCCCATCGCCTCGAAGAATTTGATGAACTCTTCAAATTCATCACCGGCGGGGTGGCGCCAGCTCGCCGCGTTGTAGCCGCTGTGCAGGTCGTCCAGGTAAAGCCCCGTCAGCAGCATGACCGCGTCGTCAAAATCGGCGGCCCGATAGGTCATGAAAGCGTCTGCCAGCTGTGGATTGTGGGCGATCATGTCCCGGAAGCTGACGATGCCGTGCTCGGGCTTGAGTCCGTAGAAGGTGTCGAGCAGGAAGAGCAGTTCATTATAGTTGAACACGGCGAATTCTCTGCTCATTTCCTCAGGCTCCGCCTCGCCGGCCTTTTCTAGCAGCGATCCGTCGTACGCCGCGCCGAAGACCGTTTGGCCGTTGAAGACGTACTGCAGATAGTTCTGATTCATGAACAGGTCGTTCATGGTCTGGAAGGGGACATAGCATTCGCCCCCGATGCTGTACAGGTGAATGCCGTACGCGCCCAGATCCAGGTATGTCCCGCTGCCGTGCCGGTTGAAGGAACGGCCCGCGTTGACGAAGAAATGGCGGCCGTATGCCGGGTCGGTCGTGACGTACAGATCGTTGTAGAAATCTTCAGGGACTTCTTCGCCGCGGGCAGTCATCTCTTCCGCCTGCGCCATCAGCGCGTTGAATTCCTCCAGGAAATTCGTTTCCACCGGTTCCGGCAGGTCCAGGGCCGCCACCAGGGAAGTGACGCCTGGCTTCGCGGTAAAAAGGTTGTAGCTGTCAAACAGGATCTGGTCGGCAAAGGGGAGGAAAACCATGGTCGTGCCGTTGTCCGGACGGGTGACGAAGTAGGTATCCACGTCGCCGGCTTCCTGCGCGGGCGCGGCAACGGATACCGCGTCGTTTCCGCCGTATTTCTTCATCATTTCCCGGAAGCTCGCCATATATTCGGACATGGCCGCATCATTGCTCACGAGCGAGAAGAAGAAGTCGTTGATCTCGCTGACCCCCTCCGCGCGCCGGATTTCAAAGGTCATGCCGTCCCACTCGTCATAGTCCTTCATCAGGGCGGCGAAGAAGGGCATGTACTCGGACAGGGCGACGTAGGGAATGTCCCCGCCGTCCACGAAATACAGGGTCATCGTGCTTTGAACGGGCTCCTGCTCGTCGTCAAACGAGCGCAGATAGGGGAAGGTCTTCGCTTCCGCCGTATGGGCGGCGGTTTGGGGGAGTTCCGCCGTATCCGCGGCCTGAACCGGCGCGGCCCACGGGATCATCAGCACGATCAGCAGCAATGCGACGCATTTTTTCATTTTGTTCATCATGACGCTCCTTTTCCCGGATCGGTTGTCCGGTGCCGGAAAATAATTTTATATTTGCTGTGATTGTATCATAATATGTATGACAATTCAATAAGCCCGGCGGGGTTTCATGCCCTTTTTGCGCCGCGGCGGATTCCGGGATGCCGGGAACCGCGGCATTTGTCATCTGTTCCAAGGACGTTTTCCTCATCATGATGTGATGTTTTCCTCATCATGATGTGATGAATATTCCTTGACAAATCAGCGGTGAAACAGGATAATAAAGGACGGATCAATTCCGGAGGAGGAATGCGATGCTGTTTCAGGGACGCAGGAAAATCAAACGGCGGGCGTCCCGGCCGGGGGATTTGATCGCGGCGCTGATGAACCGTTTTCAATGAAAGGAAGGGGAGCTTCATGGCGAAGGATGATTATTATGTGATCGTATTCCGGATCCTGAAACATCTGTACAAGCAGCTGAAAGCCGGCCTGCCGCCGGAACCCGAAATGCTCCGGCACGACAGCAAAACCTGCAACGTGAACGAAACGTACTGGCGCTACATCGTGCTGTGCATGCAGGAAGAAGGGCTGATCCGGGGCCTGAAAACCGGCGAAAGCCAGATGGAAGAAACCCCGCTGGAGGATCAGCTTGCGAATATCCAGATCACGCCCAAGGGCATTGAGCTTCTGAGCGACAACCGGATGAGCGAACGGGTGGACGGCCTGATCAAGGGCGCCCTTGGGGTCGGCTGACGGACGGCGTGCGGAACACGGGGAAATGAAAAAAGAAGTGAGGAATCGGAATGGATGTTGATATTCTGCTCGGACTGCAGGCGTTCCGGAACGGAAGCGGAGCGATTCTTGCGGAGTTCCTCTCCAAGATGACCTTTTTGGGCGAGCTCAATACCGCCCTGGTGATCATGGGGGCCATTTACTGGGGCATCAGCAAGGATATGGGCGCGTACCTGATGATGGGCTGGAGCGGGAACCGCCTGGTCAACGGCGTGCTGAAGGTGACGTTCTGCGCCTACCGGCCCTGGATCCGGGACGCGCGCATCATCCCCTACGGCACCAGCATGACCACGGCCACGGGGTATTCCTTTCCCAGCGGCCACTCCATGAACGCGTCTTCGGTGTACGGCGGCGGGATGGTGCGCAGGGACATGCCCGCGGCGCTCCGCGTGACCCTGGGGCTGATCCTGGTCCTGGTGGCGTTCAGCCGGCTTTTCCTGGGCGTCCATACGCCGCAGGACGTGCTGGTCGGCATCGCCGCGGGGTGCCTGGTCATGTGGCTGACCGTCCGGCTGATGCGGTGGGTCGAAGCCCATCCGGAAAAGGACTGGGTGGTGGTCTGCGCGGGCCTCGCGCTGGCCACGGGCGTCGCGCTGTACGCGGGCCTCAAGCCCTACCCGGCGGATTATGACGCGGAAGGGAAGCTGATCGTGGACGGCGCGAAAATGGCCAACGATACCTTCAAGGGGATCGGGTGGTGCGCGGCCTTCCTGATCGGCTGGATCCTGGAAAGGCGCTTTGTCAGGTTCTCGACGGATATTCCCATGGTGATGAAGGTGACGCGGATCACGGTGTGCCTGCTGTGCTATTATGCCGTCAGTTTCATTCTCGTCCCGCTGGTCAAAGGGTGGATCGGCGGGCCGGCCGGGACGATGGTATCCTGCTTTGTGCAGATGTTCTGTGTGTCCTTTGTTTTCCCCTGGTGCTTTACACTCATCGAAAAAGCCCGCGAAAAACGGGCCGCCGTACCGGCCTGAACCGGGAACGGAGGAATCGTCTGATCCGGTCAAACCATTTTTATCCTACGCGCAAAGGGGCTGCCGCAGAAAAAATGCGGCAGCCCCTTTGATACAGGGAAAAGCCGGTCACTCCCCGGCCTGCGCGGGGTGCTTCCGCGACGAAGGGACGATGATCTGCCGGGCGTCCTCCGGGCAGTTTTCCAGCAGGTTCAGCATCCATGCCTTGACGACGGTGCGGGTTTCGATCTCCCGCCATTTGCGGCAGTTTTCGTCCGCCAGGAGGGCGGCGCTCTTTTCGGGCGTCATTTCGCCGCCGGCGAAAAGCATGTAGGCGGAAACGAACCATTCGACGGCTTCCTCGTCGCCGGCGTAAGGCGTTTCGGTCAGGGTGCCCCGGGCCATGCTGCGGCCCATTTCCCGGGCGCTTTCCCGGAGGGCCAGATAAACCGGAGAATCAGGATCATAGATCGATTCCACGGCCCAGAAAAAGCCGTCCCCTTTCCGTTCCAGGCTCCCCGCCCATCCCGGATAGGCCTGGGGCCTGCCCACCGTGATCTGCCGGAGCCCGTCCTGACGCACCGCGGCGAACCCGTGGTCGTGGCCGCATAGATACAGGCCGACGCCGTACGTCCGGAGCAGCCGGCTCAAGGCGTCGGCGCCGGGAGTGCGCTCGTTCCGCTCCCCGCGCAGGATGGGATGATGACCGCAGGCCAGCACCGGCGTCCCGTCCGGAAGCTTCTCCAGCACGTCCTGAAGCCAGTGAAGCGTCTCTTCGCTGATGCCGCCGTTTGCTTCCGCCAGATAGGAATCGGCGGCTTTGTTGGTATCCAGCAGCAGCAGGCAGGTGCCGCCGGCCGTCATGACGGCGCAGCCGGCCGAGGCGGCATCCCGGCTGAAAGCCTGCGCCCAGCCGTACGCCCGGTATTGGGCCCGGAATTCCTCCGGCCCAAAGCGCGCGCCGTAGTCGTGGTTCCCTGGGATGATGTACACGGCCGCCCCGGTCCGCCGCCTGATTTCATCCGCCCATTCAAGGACCAGGCGGTGTTCCTCTGCGTGGGTGTTGTTGGTATTGTCCCCCAGCAGCAGCACCGCGTCTTTTCCCCGGGCGGCCAGGATCACCGCCTCCATCGCGGCTTCGTGGTCCTGTGTTTCTTTGGTGAGGTGCGCATCGGAAATCACCAGGAAGCGTTCCGGCGCCGGAACCTCTTCCCCGGGCGCCGCACCGGCAAAGGCCGTCCAAGCCAGCGCGAGCGCGGCCAGGAACAGGGAAAACCACTTTCTCATCATGGAGCCGTCCTACTTTCCTCCCGATTGCCGGTGAACCCCGGCGCCTTCAGCGGTTTTCGGTTCTTCCGCTGTGGCGTCCCGGGTGAAAACATCTGAAGCGACAGCAGTATAGCATGTTTTTTCATTTCCGGCAACCGGTGTATGCGCTTTGGCGGACAGGAGGCGGGTCAGCTGCCGGAAACAGCAATGTCCCCGGCCCAGTCTGTCTGACCGGGGCCGGGGACGGAATATGAATTTGGATGTATCGTCAGTTCACCTTTACGCCGTTCACGTACAGCGAATAGCCGTTGCCGATGACCTGGGCAAGATCGCCCTCCAGGGAGGTGATGTACGTATCCGCCGTCAGCGTCCAGGTGCTGGTGCCGTCCAGGATCACATGGACCTCTCCGACGGTTTCGGAAACCGCGGCGCCCTTCGCGTTCACGATTTCCCCGCTGAAGGTTCCCTCATAGGAGGAACCGTTCCGCAGCGTCATCGTCAGGGCGGAATTGCTGCCCACCAGGATCGTCCCGCGCAGCGCCTGCCCGTCCGCGTCCAGCTCCGCGATGTTGGAAGCGCCGTGCCAGCCGTCGTCGCAGACGGAAAGGAGCACGCCACTGCCCTCGTTCACCAGGTTCACATGGGACAGGGTGATGACCGCGTGGGTGTTGGTCACATGGAACATGTGCCCGGACAGGCTTGTGAGGGTGCCGCCGGTCATGGTGAAATGGGACTCGCCGCTGTCCGCGTCGCCGGACATGGACTGGTAGATCATAATGGTGTCCAGGAAGGTGGCGTTGCCGTTCATGGCGGTGTTGCAGGCGGTCAGGTCGCAGTCGGTCAGGGTGATGCTGTTCTTTCCCTCAATGCATACGCCTTCGGACAGGTTGGAGACCAGGGCGGCGTTTTTGACGGTAATGTCCGCGGTAGAGTAGATGGCCGGGGATCCCAGGCCGTTCGTGGTATAGGTGCCGCTGTCCACAACCACCGTGCCGCCGCCGCGGTCCGTGCGGATGGCGGCGGAGGACCGGCCGGAGGTCGTCACGGTCAGATTGCTGGCCTGGGTGACGCCGCCGCCGGTGGTCATGATGCCGCCGGAGCCGTTCCCCGTGGTGGTGATGACGGTATCGCTGATTACGACGGTGGTGCCGTCGCCGGCCGCGCCGTTCCGGCCGCTGTTCCCGCCGTAGGAGAAGACGCCGTTGGCGCCGTCTGCGTCAGACGTGATTGTGCCGCCGGTGATCGTGGCGGACGCGCCGCCCATCACCAGCAGGGCCGCGTTCAGGCCGTAGAAATTGCAGTTGTCGCCGCCGTCGGAATCGCCGGTCTTGGTGACGGTGGGGTTCAGAATGGTGACAGCGTCCTCGGTGTTCACGATCAGCGCGCATTCATCGGCTGTTCCGGACGTCCAGGTCTGATCGGCGAGCTCCGCCGCTTCGGTGATTTCGGCGGCCGCGGCATATTCAAAGGAAGCGCTTCTGCCTCCGGGCGGGGTGCCGCCGCCAAAGCCGCCGCCGTGGCCTGGGGCGCCGTCCGGGGGCGGGCCCATGCCTTCCGGCCCGCCGGGGAAGCCGCCTTCGGGCGGTTCGGGCGGCGTCCCGTCCGGGGCGTGGGTACCCGGCTGGGACGGCATATCTTCGTCAGCGGTTTCCGCGAACGCGTTCAGCGCACCGCACGCGGCCAGCGTGACGGCGAGCATCAAAGCAATAATTTTTTTCATTCTGATTCACCTCCGGTTTTTTGCCGGCGGGGGAACGGCCTTCGGGGTGATTTTCCCATCCCGAACGAAAAAGTCTTCCTTTCCGCAGCCGGCGAGGCCAGTATAAGGGAGACAGATTGAAATAAACTTGAAAAATGTCATACATTCCGGATTGGCCGCAAGAAACACCTGTTCCCTCTTTATTCCAGCATTTCGGCGCCCTGTTTCAGGTGGTTCACGATGGGCAGGTGCTGCGGGCAGGCGCGCTCGCACTGGCGGCAGGCGATGCAGTCCGAAGCCCGGTGGCCCGGCGCGGCGGCCTGGGCGTAGGCGGCTTTGGCTTCCGCCAGCTGCCCGTTGCCCAGCTGCTTGTTCATGGCGGCGAAAATATCCGGGATGGGGATCTGCCTGGGGCATCCTTCCGTGCAGTAATGGCAGGCGGTGCAGGGAATGGCGGAGGAACGGCCCAGGATGTGCTGGGCCTGCCGGATGATTTCCTGCTCTTCCTCATTGAGCGGCTGGAAACGGCGCATGTAGGACAGGTTGTCCTCCATCTGCGCGATGTTGGACATGCCGGACAGAACCGTGATGATGCCGTCCAGGGAGGCGGCGAAGCGGATCGCCCAGGAGGCGCAGGACATGTCGGGATGGTAGGCCTGGAACAGCTGTTTTACCTTGTTGGGCGGGTTGGCCAGGGTGCCGCCCTTGACGGGTTCCATGACCGTGATGGGCACACCGTGCTTCCGGGCCACCTCGTAATTTGCCCGGGAGGTGACGGAGGGATTTTCCCAGTCGGCATAGTTGATCTGCAGCTGGATGAAATCCACCTCCGGGTGGTCCGTCAGCAGCCTGTCCAGCAGCTCCGGCCCCGCGTGAAAGGAGAAACCCGCGTGCCGGATCAGCCCTTTGGCCTTCTGTTCCTGCACAAAGTCCCACAGATGGAATTTGTCGTACCTGGTATAGTTGCTTTCCATCAGGGCGTGCAGCAGGTAATAATCGAAATACCCGGCGCCCGTGCGTTCCAGGCTGGTCTGGAACTGCTTTTTGGCGGCGTTTTCCGTGAGCGCCAGCAGGGCGTTGACCTTGGTCGCCAGGGTGTATTGTTCCCTTGGATAACGGTCCACCAGGGCTTTTTTGATGGACGCTTCCGAGCCCGGGTAGATGAAGGCAGTATCAAAATAGGTAAATCCCGCTTTCAGGAACAGGTCCACCATCTTTTTGACTTGTTCCACATCGGTGCTCAGGGCTTTCCTGGGCAGGCGCATCAGGCCAAACCCCAGCTTGGGTACGTCTTTCCAGAACTCGTCCGGCATGCGTTCTCCTCCGTTTTTATTATATTCAGATGGGCAAAAACCGGAAACGCGTCCGGATTTCCGGGGGGAAAATCCGAAAGCGTTCCCGGTTGATCAGTCTTCTCTGCGCATTTCCGACCGGCGGTAGACGGGCTGCCCGCCCACCACCATGCGGCCGAAGGGCTTGCGGGAGCCGGAACAGCGCTCGGTGACGGCCTTGACCGCCAGCTCGATCATGCCGTCCGTGTCCACATGGAAGGTGCTCAGGGGGACATCCGTGGGCGCCGCGTCGGTGAAATCGTCAAACCCGGTGACGGAAACATCCTCCGGCACCCGCAGGCCCCGCTGCCGCAGGGCGGAGATCAGCCTGCTGGCCACCACGTCGCAGTTGCAGACGAAGGCAGTGGGCAGCTTTTCGGGCAGTTTCAGGGGGATCAGGTTGTTCCGGCCGTCCCGGTCGCTGATGATCCATGCCCGTTCCAGGGGCAGGTCGTGCAGCAGCATCGCCCGGTAATACCCAAGGAAACGGTCCATGATGCTGCTGGTGGCGCGCGCGTTCCCCACAAAGCCGATGTCCCGGTGGCCGTTTTTGATCAGGTGGCTGGTGAGCCGGTAGCAGCCGTAGGTGTTATCGCCCACCACCGCGTCCGCGCTGCCCTGCTCATCGTAAAAGTCCAGGAATACGATGGGGGTACCCGCCCCGGAAATCATGCGGTAGTATTCTTTGCTGGGCTGGCCCAGGAGGATCAGCCCGTCCACATGGCGCGCGTCGATCAGGTGCGGCAGGCGCAGGGCGGCCTCGTCCGCTTCGTTCAGAAGCTCCAGCAGGCCAAAGTGCCCGTCCCCGCTCAGCCGGGTGATCAGCTTCCTGTACAGGACGGAATAGAAGGAATTGGGCTCAAAATACGCTTCCGGGATCAGGATGCCGATGTCCAGCTGCGACCGCAGCCGGAGGGTATCCGCGTCGGGGTACTGGTAGTGCAGCTCCTCCGCGATCTGAAGGATCCTGCTGCGCACCTCGCCGCTCATGCCCGGCTTGCCCGCCAGGGCTTTGGAAACGGTGACGGCGCTGACGCCTGCCGCCTTCCCGATATCCCGCATGGTCACTTTTTTCATTGCCGCACCCGGTTTCCCAAGCCAGACCGCCTTTGGGCGGAAAGGCTTTGTTTTATACTGTCAGTTCTGTCTGCATCAGCCGCAGGCACATCCTGCCGTTGTGGTAGGGGCATTTCCATTCTTCCACCATGGGCCGCCAGGTCAGCTCGCCGTTTTCGTACACCGACCAGTACCATTCGCCCGCGGGCCTTTTGTCCACAATCAGGCGCCGGATGGCGTCCCACTGCACCCGCAGATCGTCCAGCCAGGAGGTTTCCCCGGTCAGGCAGGCGGCGTTGGCGAACCCCAGCATGGTTTCCGCCTGCACCCACCAGACGCGCAGCTCGTCGGTTTTGCCGTCCACCCACTCGTTTTTAAGTCCGTGATCGGTGAACGCCCGCTTTCGGACGCTCCGGGCCAGGTCCAGGCACATGTCCCGGTAGGACGCCTGCTCCGCCTGCGGCAGGAGCGCGGTGACGGAATCCCAGAGGAGCCAGCTGGCTTCGATGTCGTGGCCGTAGGACTGCATGTTCAGCAGGGAATGAAAATCCATGTCAAAAAAAACGTCCAATCTGTGTTCGGGCCTATTATATATCGTATGCAGGAAGCACGCAAGGGCCTGCGCCCCTTTTGCCCTGAGGCCTTCGTCGGACCGGGCCCGGTACAGTTCCGTGTACCCTTCCAGCACATGGAGCAGCGTGTTCATGGTCCGGCCCGCCATAACCCCGTTTTCGCTGAGCTTTTCGTTGCTTTCCGGGGAAAAGTCCGCCCGGTACGCTTCGCCGTATCCGCCCGCGTCCCGGCATTTTTCTTCGATCAGCCGGTACAGGGCGGCGGCCTTGTCCAGCGCCTCCTGTCTGCCGGTCAGGCGGTAGTATGCGGCCAGCCCGTAGATGGCGAAGGCCTGGCAGTAGGTGTGCTTGGTGGTGTCCGCCGGCCGGCCGTCGTGATGCACGCTCCAGTAGACGCCGCCGTTTTCTTTGTCCTCAAAGCGCTGCAGAAAATCGTAGGCACGGTCGGCATAGGGGCGCAGCGCGTCGTCCCTGAGCACCCGGGCGGCGGTGGAAAACGTCCACAGGATGCGGCTGTGCAGGATGCAGCCCTTGTCCGCGTCCTTTTTTACGTTCAGTTCCTTGTCCACATAGCCGTAAAACCCGCCGTATGTTTCGTCGGCCAGTCGTTCCCAGAAGGGCAGGATTTTTTCCGTCAGGTGGGCTCTCATCTCATCTTTCAGCATGTTCCGTTTCCTCCCGCTTGTCAGCCCTTGACCGAGCCGCTGGCCAGACCGGCGTACACCTGCTTCTGGAAGAACAGGAAGATGATCAGCGGCGGCAGCAGCGTCAGCAGAACGCCGGCGCAGATGATGTTGAACTGGGATTTGTAGGGGCCGGAGAAGGAATACAGGGCGGTGGATACGGTGTAGTATTTCCCGGCGTTCAGGTACAGGTTGGCGTTGTAATACTCGTTGTATACGCCCACGCCCTTGAGCACCGCCACGGTGATGATGGCGGGCCTGGTCAGGGGCAGGAGGATCCTGAAGAACACCCCGAAATAGGTGCAGCCTTCCAGCACCGCGGATTCGTCCAGCGCCACATCCAGGTTTTCAAAATACTGCAGGAAGATGTAGATGGAGATCACGTCCGTGCCCGACATGAGGATGATGTAGCCCACCAGCGTGTTGACCAGCTTCAGGTCGGTCATGATCTGGTAGGTGGTTACCTGCATGGCGATGCCGGGGATCAG
>CAMJXZ010000044.1 GCA_946409855.1 uncultured Clostridia bacterium
CGGACACGGGCTTCGCGTCGCTCTGTCCCCATCATTTTTCTCTCACAGCTTGGCTTTCCTCATCTTTGCCTGCCCCATGAACAGCCGCTTTTTTGCTGTCCAAAAAAGGTTTTTCTTGCATCCTCTCCGGGTTTCTTGGTATAATAAAAGGTGAATCGGCCGCCGGGAAGGCTGGGCCGGTCCAGGATCGGAACAGAGGTGGCTGAACAGATGGCGGATATCAGGGATTATAGGGGAAAACGCGTCCACATGATCGGCATCGGCGGGTCCAGCATGTCGGGGCTGACAGATTTTTTGCTTGACGAGGGCTGCATGATGACGGGGTCGGACAAGGCGGAATCCCATTACGTGGAAGCGCTGCGCGAAAAGGGCATTCGGGTGTCGATCGGCCAGAAGGCCGAAAACGTCCGCGGGGCGGACCTGGTCGTCTTTTCCGCCGCCATCCATCCGGACAATCCGGAGCGGGCGGAGGCCGCGCGCCTTGGGATCCCGGAGATGGAGCGCTCGGTGCTGCTGGGCGAGCTGATGCGCGGCTACCGGCAAAGGATCTGCGTTTCCGGCACCCACGGCAAGACCACGACCTCCGGCATGATCGGCCAGGCCCTGACCGACTGCGGGCTGAACCCGTCCGTCCACATCGGCGGCCAGCTGGACACGCTGGGCGGCGGCACCCGGCTGGGGGCGCGGGATGCCTTTGTCGCAGAAGCCTGCGAGTACCATTCCTCCTTCCTGGAGCTCTCCCCCACCATCGCGGTGGTGCTGAACATCGACGGCGACCATTACGATTACTATAAGGATCTGGACGATTACGAGCTGGCCTTCCGGGATTTCCTGGACAGGATGCCCCCGGACGGCATCGCCGTTGGCTATGGGGAGGACGCCCGGGTGATGCGCCGCTTCCTGCGCTGCGGGAAACGCTGCGTGACCTACGGCTGGTCCCGCAACAACGATTTCGCTCCGGACGGTCTGACCTTTGACGATTTCGGCTGCCCGTCCTTTGACGTGCTGGAGCGGGGCGTCCGCGCCGCTCATGTGGCCCTGCGCATTTCCGGGGATTTTTCGGTGCTGAACGCCCTGGCGGCCTTTGCCGCCTGCCGGGAAGCGGGGGCCAAGGCGGAGAACATCGCCGCCTCCCTCAGCCGCTTTGCCGGGGTGCACCGGCGCTTTGAGCTGACCGGCGTCATCGACGGCGTCCGGATGTATCACGATTACGGCCACAACCCGGCGGAAATGCGGGCGGCGATCTCCGTGGCGAAAAAGCAGAAGGCCGCCCGCGTCTGGGCGGTCATGCAGCCCCATACCTTCAGCCGGGTGCGGAATTTCTTTGACGAATACCTGACCTGCACCGAGGCCGCGGACATCACCCTGGTCACGGACATCTGCGCAGCCCGCGAGCAGGACCCGGGGGACCTGCATTCCGGCATGCTGGTCGACGGCATGAAGGCTCACGGCGTCAACGCGGTCTGGACGCCGTCCTTTGACGATACGGAAAAATATCTCCGCGCCCACTGGCACAAGGGGGACCTGGTGCTGACCATGGGCTGCGGGGACATCAATCTGCTGAACGAACAGATGGCCCGGCACGGGGACACCCGGCCGGAATGACGACGAAAGGACACGACATGGCAGACAAGGCACTGGACAGAATCCGCAATTTCTGCATCATCGCCCATATCGACCACGGCAAGTCCACCCTCGCCGACCGGATTCTGGAAAAAACCGGCGTGTTTGAAAAGCGGGAAATGGTGGAGCAGATCCTGGATTCCATGGATGTGGAGCGGGAACGGGGCATCACCGTCAAATCGAAGGCGGTGCGAATGAACTACACCGCCCGGGACGGCGTGACCTACCAGCTCAACCTGATCGACACCCCCGGCCATGTGGACTTTTCCTACGAGGTCAGCCGGGCGCTGGCCGCCTGCGAGGGCGCGCTGCTGGTGGTGGACGCCACTCAGGGCGTGGAAGCGCAGACGCTGGCCAACGTCTACATGGCCCTGGAGCACGACCTGGAAACCGTGCCGGTCATCAACAAGATCGACCTGCCCAGCGCCAGGCCGGAGGAGGTCCGTCAGGAAATCGAGGACGAGATCGGGCTGGACGCTTCGGACGCCCCGCTGATCTCCGCCAAGATGGGCATCGGCATCGACGACGTGCTGGAAGCCGTGGTCACCCGGATCCCCCCGCCCGAAGGGGACCCTGAGGCCCCCCTGCAGGCCCTGGTCTTTGACGCCGCCTACGACAATTACCGCGGCGCCATCTGCTTTGTCCGCGTCAAGGAAGGCACGGTGCGGCCCGGCATGCGGATGCGCCTGATGCAGACCGGCGCGGAGTTTGACATCGTGGAAACCGGCGTTTTCACCCCCGGCTACACGTCCGTCCCCTCCCTGGGGCCCGGCGAGGTGGGCTACATCGCCGCCTCCATCAAGGACGTGGCGGACACCCGCGTGGGCGACACCATCACCGACGCCGCCCGGCCCGCGGCCGAAGCCCTGCCCGGCTACCGGCAGGTGCAGCCGGTGGTCTTCTGCGGCATTTACCCCGCCGACGGCGCCGATTATGAAAACCTGAAGGACGCGCTGGAAAAGCTGCGCATGAACGACGCGTCCCTGCACTTTGAGCCCGAAACCAGCACCGCCCTGGGCTACGGCTTCCGCTGCGGCTTCCTGGGCCTGCTCCATATGGAAATCATGCAGGAACGGCTGGAGCGGGAGTTTGACCTGGACCTGATCACCACCGTCCCCAACGTCGTGTACGAGGTGGTCAAGACCGACGGCGCCGTTCTGGAAATCGACAACCCCGCCGCCCTCCCCCAGGTCACCGAAATCGCCGAGATGCGGGAGCCCTTCGTCCGCGCCACCATCTACACGCCGGAAGAATACGTCGGCCCCCTGATGGACCTGTGCCAGAGCAAGCGCGGCGTCTTCATCGACGAACAGTACGAGGGCAAGCGGATCCGCCTGGTCTACGAGATCCCCCTGAACGAAATCATCTACGACTTCTTCGACCAGCTCAAGTCCCGCAGCCGCGGCTACGCCTCCTTCGATTACGAGATCATCGGGGTGCGCAAGTCCGACCTGGTCAAGATGGACATCCTGCTCAACGGCGAGATCTGCGACGCCTTCACCATGATCGTCCACAAGGACCGCGCCTATCCCCGGGGACGCAGCATCTGCGAAAAGCTCAAGGACGTGATCCCCCGCCAGCAGTTCGAGATCCCCATCCAGGCGGCCATCGGCGGCAAGATCATCGCCCGGGAAACCGTCAAGGCCCTGCGCAAGGACGTGCTGGCCAAGTGCTACGGCGGCGATGTCACCCGCAAAAAGAAGCTTCTGGAAAAGCAGAAGGAAGGCAAAAAGAAGATGCGCCAGTTCGGCACCGTGCAGCTTACCGGCGAAGCTTTCATGACGGTACTGAAGATGGATCAGTGATTAGGGATGAGGGATTAGTGATTAGTGATTAGATGGTTAGTGATTAGATGATTAGTGATTAGATGATTAGTGATTAGATGATTAGTGATTAAGTGATAGTTATGAGTTATTAGGATACTATTCACTATTCACTATTTACTATTCACTATTTACTATTTACTATTCACTATCCCCTATCCCCTATCCCCTATTCACTACCCCCTATTCACTTTTCCCGTCCACAGGAGGTGAGCGCGTGAATCCATTTGACGTCCTGATCCTTGCGGTCGTCCTGCTGAGCGTGATGTACGCGCTGTACCGGGGCGCCGTGCATTCGGTTTTGAGCCAGGCGGCGCTGCTGATTTCCCTGCTGGTCGCCCTGCCCCTGTCCGCGGGGCCGGCGGAACAGCTGCAGGGGAACACCGGCTTTACGTCCCTCCTGGTCACCTACACCGACGCCGTCGCCCGCGTGGGCGATTACGACCTGGCCAACACCCCGGTCACCGGCATCGGGGACGACACCATCGACCATGTGCTGGAAACCGTCCGGCTGCCCGAGGCGCTGAGCGGCGTGCTGGAAAACAACCTGCGCTACGGGCGGAACATCGAATCCGACCGGACCATCAACGATTATGTCCGGGGCGCGGTGGTCTCCTCCGCCATCCGGATCCTGTGCTTCCTGTGCTGCTTCTGCCTGTGCTATTTCGCCTTGTCCCTGCTGCTGTCGCTGCTCAACCACGTGTTTCAGTTTCCCCTCCTCAAATACCTGGACTGGGCCGGCGCGGCCCTGTTCGGGGTGCTCCGGGGGCTGACGCTGGTCTGCGCGATCTGGCTGCTGATGCCCCTTCTGTCCACCGTGATCCCGGTGGACGGCTTCCGCCAGGCGCTGGACGGCAGCGCCCTTTCCCGCCCGTTCCTTTCCCAGACGTTCTTTCACGCCGTGCTGAACGGCAGGCTCTTTTAACGGAGGTCATGAATCGGTTATGGCAATCCTGGGTACGGCAACCAAAGTCAGCCTGGATGACAGCAGCCCGCTTTTCAGCGTGGCGGAGCACCGGCCGGAGGTAGCGCGCGCCGCCGCCTGCCTGTCGCTGGAGCTGGCGAACACCGCCTATTCGATGGACATCGCCCCCTGGCAGAAGGCCGGCTGGCGCGATTTTTCGCTGCTGGCGGACGACGGGCTGCTGACGGGCAGCATGCTGAACGGCCCCGCCTCTCCCCTGGGCGACCTGACCCGGGGCGTCATGCAGACGCTGACCAGGCTGCGCGTCAACATGCAGGACCCGGTGACCCAGTACCTGGGCTTCAAGCGCCATCAGGACGAAAACGCCAACGCCAGCAAGGCGGTCGTGGTTTCCCGCCGCCGCGGGACGACCTACCTGGTCGGCATCGGCTTCATGGGCACCGGCAAGCGCCTGTTCGACTGGATCCCCAACCTCCGCTTCCGGCCCGACAACGGCTACCACGGCGGCTTCTGGCGGCTGGCCGACCAGTTCCTGGAAGCGGCGGCCCGGATCGAGTTTCCGGAAACCGCCAAAGAGCTGCACCTCTCCCGGCTGACCCTGCGGGACATCTTCGCGGACATGAAAAATCCCCACAGCCGTTTCCGCCTCTGGGCCTGCGGGCACAGTCAGGGCGCGGCCGTCCTGCAGATCCTGTTCGACCGGCTGCTCAAAGAAGGGGTGCTGTCCAAATACCTGGCCGGGTACGGCTTTGCCTCCCCCATGGTCACCCAGGAAAGCCGGACGGACGCCTGGTGCCTGCCCATCCGCCATATCCTGAACGCGGACGACATGGTCCCCCGGGTCGGCGCCAACAGCCACCTGGGCAAGTGCTTTGTCTTTATCCCGAATCAGGAACAGCAGATGGAGATGTACCGCGCCGAATGGGCGTCCCCCTGCTTCCGCGAGATGCTCCGCTTTTACCGCCGGGTGTCGGATACCAGCACCGCCCTGATCGTGATGCTGGCCGTGCTGGAGCTGGTCCGCGGCCAGTCCGAGGATACCATCGGCCGTCTGCTGGCCGGCAGCGACCTCCTTTCCTTCCTGCCCGATTTCCTGCGCCTGGACGGGGACATCGGCATCCCCGCCCTGAACGCCCTGACGGCCCAGCTGCGGGAAGAGTACCTGGCCGTAACCGGGGACCCCGTTTTCCCGGAGGACAGGCTGACCGCCGTCTGCGACTGCTACAAAGACATGATCGCCCGCCACGGCCTGCCCGCCTGGTTCCGGGCCGCCCTGCGCGCCTTTACCCTGCCCCACAAGCGCCTGGGCGATACCGCCAGGGGCGAGCCCATGGGCGCCTACCAGTACATCGTGACCGGCCACATGAGCGAGCTCATCTACGTGACGGACGCCAACCTGCCGGCCATGGTCAACCGGCCGGACACCCTGACCGAATGAGCCCGGAAACCGGCCGGGAACTGTCGCCGATTTCCTCACGAAAAACCGCCTGCATGGAGCGCATTCTCCCGCAGGCGGTTTTCTTTTCGTATTCGCGGCCGGACCGGTCCGGCCGGGGAGCAGGGGCATTGCTTATTGCGTATCATTGCTTATTGCGTTTAATGACAGTTATATCACCAAAGGGGCCTATAGGAGAAGATATCACAGGAAAAGACTCCCTTGCCGGGAAACATTGCTGTGCCGGATGCTTTGACGATGCCGTCTCTGCTGCTGCCGGCTTGCCTCTCCTGTTTCCGTAAGCGATTGCCCCAGGTGTTGAATAAACGTATCGCCAGCCAGTGAAGGACGGAGGGCAGCACCGTAGCGGCGGCACCCGGGCCGCCATGAAGCGGGGGAATATACTGCCGGAGAGGAAGATAAACTGGGGGTGCTGGTATGAACGTCCGTTTTATGGCATAATCCGTCCCCAATGGCGGCCCAGGTGCCGCCGCTACAAGGAAAGCACACTTGAATTTGTCCGGCTTCATTGGCTGATAGCTGGGGTTGGATGAACGTATCGCCGGGTAGAGAAGTACAGTAGGGCAGCACCGTAGCGGCGGCACCCGGGCTGCCATGGAGCAGGGACATATATTGCCGGAGAGAAAAATAACCTGGGGGTGCAGGCATGGATGTCCGTTTTATAGCATGATCCGTCCCTGGTGGCGGCCCAGGTGCCGCCGCTGCGAGGGAAACTAACTCGAACCCGTCCGGCGTGTGTTGGGTGACAGCCGGGGATGCGGGTGTGCTTGCCGGCCGCGGCCTTCAAAGCCCGGCTTCCGGGCAAATGGGAAAAAACCCTTCTGAATCTCCTGCCGTGCTGCAGGGGGATCCTCCACCTGCACCCCCTGCTTGTTAACCTTCTTCTGTCTCTTTCTTGTTTCTTCTTCTGTACCGTTTCTGTTTGGATTTCAGATTCTCCCGCGGTTGGCCGTCCTTCCCTGCCCTGTACAGGATTTAAGATTAGAAGATTCCAGATTCAAGATTGATCCACAAAGCGGGGCGGACACAACCGCTGCCACTGTAGACATAGTCGTCGTAGAGAGAGCCGCCCGCGTAGACGTAGGCGGCGGCGTCCTGAATGCTGCCCGGCGAACGCAGCCACCACCTCCCGGCTGGTTCGCCTTCTGCGGTCTGATACTTGCTCCTTGTATAGGCACCATTCCTGATCGCGTAAGCTGTCGGACTGACACGTGATGTCACATTTGTATAGTTGTATTTGCCCGTACTGTCTTTGTAGTAGCTATAGTGTTCTACCGCAAAGTACTGATGCGCCTCCGCATAACTGAGCAGGAAAATCTTGTCCTGCGTGTTGTTCCCCCCGCTGGTACTCCATTCGCTGTATCCCTGGCTCCTGCTGTTATCCACGTTCGTCGTCAGAATCGCTTTCTGTTCCGTACTGCTGAACGCTTTGTTCAGGAATTCTTGATTCAGCCATCCCCGCAGCGTACATCTCTCCCAGGTGGCATCTGTTTTCTCTGTGTTGTAGGGCTTCGCGTCCAATCCGTACCGGCTCAGCAGCAGCGCTTTGTTCCCGTCCCTCGCAAGCACCAGCCATTCGATCGGCGTTTGGTCGTTCCCTGCCGCCGTCTGCGGGTACCGCCCGTAGGTCACATATTTCCCAACGGCATACCGATCGTTACGCTTGGCGATCGCCTCTTCACAAGCCTTTGCCTTGCTCGCCGAGTCCCGGTACCCGTTCAGCTTCTGGTACTGCGCTTTCGCTCCCACATAGTCTCCGGAAGCGTACAGTGTTTCCGCTAATCTGTATGCAGTCTCGTTCTTCTCCGCCATCAGCGCTTCCAACTGGTTCTGCAGGGAAGTGTTCTGATTCTGCAGGGAAGTGTTCTGATCCCGCAGCGAACCAAGCTCTTCCTTGACATTCTGCAGTTCCGTCTGCGCTGCCGTCCGCTCCGCTTCAGCCTCCGTCCGCCCCGCTTCAGCATCTGCCAGCGCCGCTTCAACTTCCGCAAGCCGCTGCTCCAGCCTGGCCTTCTCGGCCAGCGTTTCCTCTTTGGCGGACGCGCTTTCCACCACGACCCGCACCGGTTCGATCCGCACATTTTCATGTTTCGTTCCGTCCGCGTCCATCGCTTCCACCACGCTCGCCTCGATGGTATACTCCCCGGCCGGCGCATATTTACCCACCTTCAACAGCAGCATGGCAGGACGCCCGTTCAGAATACTGAACCCATCCGCTCCAACCAGGTCAATACCGGGAACCACAGCGAATATATCCGTATCCAATAACAGCCTGGCCATCACCCCGTCCACCCGCTCGCCGTCCTCCGAAAGCGCGAAGACCGCGTAAAACACATCCCCGGGATGGCACTGGATGCACCCCACCGCTCCCCGCGCCCCCACGGGGACCAGGGAAACCAATAACACCACGGCCATGAACAGGCTGAGATATGTATGCTTCATCTTTTCCTCCTGACAGGTCAAATAGGATGCCCGCTGTACCGGATGACCGGCCGCTGCCGGCCGTTCATCCGGCGCCGCGGCAAGCCTTTTTCCATGGATCCGGAACCCAAATGAAATGCCCGGCAGGGACGCCTGCATCCGCTCAAATCATCCCGGGCTGAAAAATATGTCCTTCTCACTGGAAAACCATATCGTATATCCCCTGTATTGTATCAGACGGCCATGCATTTTGCAAGCAAAGCGTTCATCCGGGACAGGACAATCGCTTATGAAACAAAATAACGGCCGGACGAATCAACCCCGGTTTCCCTCGCAGCGGCGCCGCCCGAGCCGCCACCAGGGACGGATCATGCCCTGAAACGAACGCTCTTATCCGTATCCCCGGTCATCTCCCTCTCCAGCAATATATTTCCCCGCTCCATGGCGGCCCAGGTGCCGCCGCTACAGCGCCTCCCTCGGTCCTTCACTGCCCAACGGTACATCCGCCCAATTCCCCCGGGCATCACCCAACCCCCGCCGGACGAATTCAACCCGGTTTCCTTGTAGCGGCGGCACCTGGGCCGCCACTGGGGACGGATCATGCCATAAGACGGACGCCCATACCCGCAACCCCAGCCGACACATAACAAGGTGGCAAAGCCGCCCACTCACGGAGCGAAGCGAGAATTCATGCGCGAAGCGCTTTTCATGCCGCGAAGCGGCAATTCATGGCGAAGCCTATTCATTTACCCCCTATCCATGAATTGCGCTTTCAGCGCGTGAATTGCCTCCGGCATGAATCGTGCCTCCGGCACATGAATTGCGCCTTTGGCGCATGAATGGGCGGCCTCGCCGCCTATTCACGGAGCGAAGCGAGAATTCACGGCGAAGCCTGTTCCTTCAACCCTTATCCATGAATTGCGCTTTCAGCGCGTGAATTGCCTTCGGCATGAATTGTGCCTCCGGCACATGAATTGCGCCTTTGGCGCATGAATGGGCGGCTTCGCCGCCCATTCACGGAGCAAAGCGAGAATTCACGCGCGAAGCGAGAATTCATGCCGTGAAACGACAATTCATGGCGAAGCCTATTCATTTACCCCTTATCCATGAATTGCGCTTTCAGCGCGTGAATTGCCTTCGGCATGAATTGTGCCTCCGGCACATGAATTGCGCCTTTGGCGCGTGAATGGGCGGCGGAGCCGCCCATTGACTTAACCCCTGGGATCCTCCACCCGGAAGTCCTCCAGCCGGATCTCCCCGGCCATTTCTCCGGGCGTCTTCCCGGTGTTGTCGTAAAGGTGCCCCCGGTTTTCGGGCATCGCCCCGAGCTTGTCCTTCAGGAACAGCGCCCGCTCCAGCAGGTCCGTATCGCCCCGGGCGGTGATGCGCCGGGTGATCTCCTCCGCCTCCGCCGTCAGGATGATGTAATACAGCTCCGCCCCGCGTCCGGCCGCCAGCGCCCGCACCCGGGGCAGCTCGTCTTCCACCACATAATCGATCACCACGTCCAGCCCCTCCCGGAGCGCCCGTTCCGCCGTGGCGATGATGCAGTCCCAGTTGAACCGCAGGATATCCTCCCACCGTACCCGGTCCGACGCCTGCCCGTCCACAAAGAAAGCGCCTTTGTCTTCCGGCTCCACAAAGCCCTGATGAAAATCATCCCCATGGATGACATACACCGTCTTCCCCTCCTGCCGGACCAGGTGCCTGGCGTACACGTCCGCGAATGTGGTCTTCCCGCACCCGCACGCCCCGGAGATCAGGATGATTCTGGCCATAATCGATGATCCCTCCTGCCTTCCATACTGCCTGTCTTTTCCCGATCATACCAGAAAAAAAGCGGTTCCGCAATCCCCGCCGCCATCCGCCCGTCCTCCCCGGACAGATGAAACCGCCTGCCGGCCAGTGGCTGACAGACGGTTTCTTATGTGTTCGTTATTTTACGGCAGACTGTTCAGACTGCCCCCGCGGGCGTAATAGGCCTCCAGCATCGCCCTGGCGACGCCCAGGGTCACATAATCGCGCTGTTCCCAGCCGTAATCCCGCTGGAAGGCTTTGACCGCCCGTTCGGTGCCCTCGCCGTACATCCCGTCGATGCTGCTGTTGTAATAGCCCAGCCTCTTCAGGCAGGTCTGCACCCAGCGGGCGCCGACGGTCACATGGGGGATGTTGTTCCGCAGGTTGGAGACGATCAGGTCCATGCTGCCCGCGGAGCCGCCCCACATGATGGAGTTCATGGCATTGTAGATGCCGCCGACGTAGACCGGCACCGGGCTGCCGCCCAGGGCGCGGACCAGCTCGTCGATGACATTCTGATCCACCCGGCCGGAATGGCTGCCGTAGCCCCGGCTGCGCATGAAGGAGCGGATTTCGGAAACGGTGTGGTCGCCCAGCCTGCCGGTGCAGTCCCAGTTGTCTCCCTGATACCAGCGGCCGGTGGCCTTCATCTGCACCTGCACCCAGTAAATGACCATGTTCATGTCCCCGTCGCCGTAGCTGCGGCCGCCCAGAGAAGGTACGCCCATGTCGTACTCGCCGTTCCCGTTCCGACCGCCGGAAACCATGCCCTCGCACGTCCGGCCGGTGTTGCCCGTGCCGGTGTCGGTGGTCTGCCCGGGCTTGCTGGCGGAAACCGAACAGTTGTTCTTCCCGCTGATCCGCCACTGGGGGTAGCGGGTCCAACTGACGAACCGGTCCAGCGTCCAGGAGTCCGTCATTTCCTGGGCGGTATAGGGCACCACCCGGACCTTGTACACCCCGCTGCGGCTGAACGACAGGCTGAAACTGCCGCCGTTAAAGGTTTTGTCCCAGTCGGTGACGGTGGTGGAACCGGTGGGCGAGGTCACGTAAAAGTGGTATTTGCCCCACTCCTCTTCTTCCCCCGTCAGCCCGTCGATCAGATGGGTGTAGCTCAGTTCCTGGCAGGTGCCCTCCGTCTGGCTGAAGGAAACCGAAGCCTGCCCGTACGCTTCCACGTAGAATACAACCGTTTCCCCCGCGGACCCGCTGGTCGCGTTCCTGTCCGCCAGCGCCGCGGTCGTGCCGAGCAGCAGCGTCAGCGTCAGCAGGATGCTGATCCATTTGCGTAACATAGATAATGCCTCCTTCATGTTTTAGGCATTAGAATCTTTCAGTCATAATTTCTAATCGTATCGATATACAATAGCGTTTTTACAATAATGCAAAAAAGATGATCAGATGATCCATTTATGTTGTGAATCGTTCCAATTAATTCATAATACAAATAAACAAAACCATTGTAATTTTTGAACGTGATCAGTCCACATATAATACGAGAACTGATCACGCTCTGTAGTAAAATCATCCATTGAATATGGATATCTTGATGTAATCTTACAGGATTTTTTCTCTATCAGTAAAACAATATATTGGGATTAGTTTGCCCAAAAGACAAACCAGCCAATGCCGCCGCCCAGCAGGCAGCCCCCGATAAAGGAAGTCATCAGTGACCACATAGTTTCACCACCTTTCTTTCATATACGGAATGATTAGTCATTAGCGATAAAAGAACAAGCTGGCCGAAACCGCAAATCTTAATTTGCCCAGAAGACAAACCAGCCAATACCGCCGCCCAGCAGGCAGCCCCCGATAAAGGAAGTCATCAACGACCACATAATTTCACCACCTTCCTTTAATTGTTTCGGTATATTCAATAATAAACCGATCACATTACAGAACAGCGTTCTTTCCGTTTTATCCGCCAAAAAAATAATTCCATGCAAAAAAGACACCCGGAAAATCCGGATGTCTGAAGAAGCATATAAGATTCTGATCAAACGAAGGTTCTGACCAAGCGGAAAACAGATTCCTCAGTAGGAAACGATCAGCCCGCTCCGTTCGGCGTAGTAGCTGTCCAGCCCGCGGGTGGGGTAGATCTGGATGGGGGCGTCCGGCCAGCGGGCCAGGACCAGGTCCCGGAAGGTGGCGGCCAGCTTTTCGTTCAGGCAGTGGCTGACGCTCACCAGGGTGCCCCGGAAGCCTTCCTTCGCCATGATCTCCACCATGGCCTGCAGGGTGCGGCTGTCCCCCCGGAGCTTTTCGCGGATCTCGATGATCCCGTCGGGGCTGCCGGCGCCGATGACCCGGATGTTGAGCTTCCCGGCCAGGAAGCCCGCCAGGCGGCTGACGCGGCCGTTGTTGACAAGGTTGCGGAACGAGCAGAGGGTGAACAGGGTATGGATGCTGCCGGCCATCTGCCGCAGGACCTCAGCGACCTTTTCCATCGGGAACTTCTCCAGGATCAGCGCGGCGGCGCGGTGCGCCATCATCCCCAGCTTCGGGCCTGTGGACAGGGAATCGATGATCTCGATCTGCTTTTCCGGGTGGGCTTCCAGCACCATTTCCCGGGCCGTCATCGCGCTGTTGAAGGAGCCGGAAAGGTTTGAGGAAATGGTCAGCGCGACGGTCTTTTCCGCGCGCAGGAAGATCTGGTACCATTCCTGCGGGGAAGGGCAGGAGGTCCTGGAGACGGTGCTTTTCTCCATCGCCGCCACCAGTTTTTCCACATCCAGGTCCGGGGTATCCACAAAGTCCGTATCATCCACGCGGATCACGAAGGGAACGGAATCAAAGGGGACTTCCAGGTCCCACGATTTCAGCTCGCAGCTGGAATCGGTAATGATCTGCCAGTTCAGAATAACACATCACTTCCTTTCAGGCGTTGCTCCTGTCAGGCGTCCAGGCGGACCGTCTCCCCCGGCCCGGCGCAGACGGTCCGGCCGTTTTCCTCCAGCCAGACCGCGCGGGCGGACGGGTTGTACACCCGGGCATGATCAGCGGAGAAGACCAGCCTGCGGAAGGCATCCGCATAGGTGCAGATGTCGATATTGGTGGCGTACCAGATATCCTCCCGGCCGGCCAGCCGGTCCCCCAGCTGTTCGAAGCGGTCGAAATTGTGATTCGCTTCGAATTCGTAGGCGTGGCCCCAGATGTAGAACAGCCGGGCATTGCCCATGGGATGGGGCGTTAAGAAGGTATCAATCAGATCAAACAGCGCCGGATCGTCGTGATGGCAGGTCGGGTGCAGGGTCAGCCAGTTCTGCGGCAGGTCAAAGGAATGGGTGCTGGACACCGTGCGGCAGTAGCGGATCCCGCAAGACCCGAGCAGCTGCGCGGTGCGGCCGTCGTAGGTGCCGTAGGGGTACGCCATGCCCTGCACCAGGGTGCCGAACTGCGCTTCCAGGTTGAGCCGGTCCTGCAGCGTTTCCCGCAGGATGCCGGCGTCGTCCAGCTCCGGCAGGGAGGCGTGGGTCAGGCAGTGGGCGGCGATCTCGTGGCCGGAGGCCGGGTACAGGGCCTGCGCCGCCTCCAGCGAAAGCCTCCGGTGGATCTGCCCGGCGGGCCACGTAAAGCCCGGCGCGGCCCACAGGCCGGAGTTCAGGTTGAAGGTGCCCTTCAGGCCCCTTTCGTTCATCAGGCGGATCAGCTCAATATCCTGCTCCACCCCGTCGTCATAGCTGAAGGTGAGGGCGTTTTTCAGCCCTCCCGGAAACCGAAGTTTCATGGTACGCTCCTTTAGTGCCGGTCCGGTGATCGGGGATTACCGGATCTCCACCTCGACATGATAGGTCTTTCCTTCGCCGTCCGGCACGCGGACCGTCTGGCCTTCGATGGGCTGGCCGTCCACGCAGACAGAGATCCTGCCCTTTTCGCCGCCGGCCAGGTTCTTCATATGGATCTCAAAGGTGTTGCCCCGGAACTCGCGATGCACGGACATTTCTTTGATGCACGCGGGCAGGCAGGGATCCATCGTCAGACCGGAGAACGCGGGCTTGATGCCCAGGATGGCCTGGGAAATGGCGTAGAAGTTCCAGGCGGAGGTGCCGGTCAGCCAGCTGTTGCGGGCCTCGCCGGGGGTCGCGGCGTCCCGGCCGTTGATGGTCTGCGCGTAGACGTAGGGCTCCACGCGGTGCAGCTTCTGGTCCTGAATATAGGCCGGCGCGATGCGGCAGTACAGGTCAAAGGCGCGGTCGCCGTGGCCCAGCACGGTTTCGCCGATCATGATCCAGGGGTTGTTATGGCAGAAGATGGAGCCGTTTTCCTTGTATCCCGGCGGGTAGGAGGAAATCTCGCCCAGGTTCAGCCGGTAGGTGGTGTAGCTGGGCCAGTTCA